>NZ_JBEXHP010000010.1:0-132912 GCF_040607895.1 Micromonospora sp. NPDC005220 | reverse complement strand
ATGCGGGTGCCGAGTTTGCGGAGGTGGGTGGGGTCGAACTGGCCGGCCCAGTCGGTGAGCACGCCGACGGCTTTGTCGGCGGCTTCCGCTCCGGCTGAGCTGTGCACGGTGGTGATGGTGTCGGCGATGACCCGGGCTTGGTCGAGGCTGATGTGCCCGTCGGCTAGGGCTTGTCGTACCCGGGGGTTGCCGGTGTCGAGGGTGGTGGCGAGGTCGAGGAGGCGGCGGGCGGCGGGGATGGTGAGCTGGAGTCGTTCGCGTAGCCAGACCGCGGTGCAGGAGGCGCCCTGCGCGCGGGGCGTGTCGCGGCTGTCGAGCTCGCGGACCAGAGCGAGTTTGACGGCGGCGAGCCGTTGCTCCAAGCGGTGCGCGGCGTCGAGCGCGGCGATCAGGTCGTGCTCCGGAAGGGCCCAGGCGGCGGCGTCGACGCACGCGGCGACCGCGTCGTCTGCCTGCGCCAGCTCCTCGACCATGACCCGACACTAGGACAGGTGTACGACACTTTTCAGTCACCATGATCGATTGAGTGAGCGGTGGTCGGTGGGCGGCCGCCGAGCCGTGCTGCGGCTCGAGCCCGCCGGCAGTTCCGCTTCGGAGGGCGGCCGTAGGTGAACGCTGTCACTCGCTCGGCCATGCCGCTGCGGCTTCGGGTAGCCCTCGCGGCAAACGCTCCCGCGAGGCGACACGGGACGGCGCGGGCGGGGCGGTGCGGGACGGCGCGGGCGGCGCGAGGCGGGGCGGTGCCAGGCGGCGCGAGGCGGGGCGGTGCGGGGCGGTGCGGGCGGCGCGGACGGCGCGGGCGGCGCGAGGCGGCGTATGTGGAAGGCGCGAGGCGGCGTGCTTTGAGGGCCCCGAGATGCCGTACCTGGGAGGTGGGAGACGGCGCGGCGGGGTTCGCGGTGAAACGGCCTGGGCGGTGCGGCGAAGGAGGGAGGCCAGCAAGCGTGGCCGGACCGGGATTACCGCACGACCCGGGCGCCGCACGGCGCCGGCCTGGTCGTGACCCGGAGTGTCAGTCGCGCCGGATGAGGCCCGGGCCGGCGGTGATGTCGATGTCGCTGTCCGCTATCTCGTGACCGGCGGCGCAGCGGAGCACCGCGCGGATGGGCTCGCCGCAGTCGTGGTGGGTGGCGACGACGGACGGGCCGGTGTCGGTGGCGGCCCAGGTGTCGCCCCAGTTGCGCAGTGCGGTGATGACGGGCAGGAGTTCGCTGCCCTTGCGGGTGAGTTGGTACTCGTGGCGGGTGCGCTGCCCCGGCTCCCGGTAGGGGATTCGTTCGAGCAGTTCGGCGGCGACCATCTCCTTGAGTCGGGCGGCCATGGCGGGCTCGCCGATACCGACCCGGCGGACGAAGTCGTCGAAGCGGCGCGTGCCGAGTAGGGCCTCGCGCATGATCAGGACCGTCGACCGGCTGCCCACGATGTCCATCGCCCGGGCCACTGAGCAGTTCTCGCTCGTCCAGGAATCGCGATCGTCTCGTAGGTCCTTCATGCCGCCAAGCGTACCTGACTTGCGTTAAAGCTAGCCAGGCGCTCGCTGGGTCACTCTGACTTCAACATACGCAAGTCAGCCCAGCCTGGCGATCCTCGGCGCGACCTTCACCGGTCCGCACCCCCGGACCGAGGTCGTCACCGCGTGGTCGGCGGCGTCCGGCATCGGGTTGGCGATCGGTCCGCTCATCGCGGGCACCCTGCTGGGCCACTACCAGTGGCACAGCGTCTACCTGTCGACCATCGCCTTGGGTCTGATCACCCTCATCGTGGCGGTCGTCGGGGTGGCCGAGTCCCGGCCGAGCGCCGCCCGACTCGACGTGCCCGGCCTGCTACTGGGCACCGTCGCGATCGCGGCCGCCGTCTACGCGCTGATCGAGGGCGGCAAGGTCGGCTACACCAGCCCGGTGGTGTCGACGGCGTGGGTCGTAGCGGTCGTCGCCCTTGTCGCGTTCGTGCTGGTCGAGCTGCGGAACACCGCGCCGATACTCGACGTACGGCTGTTCCGGTCCGCGTCGTTCAGCGCTGTCATGGTCGTCGGCGCGGTGTCGCTGTTCGGGTTCACCGACGTGGCGATCCTGCTGGTCCTCTTCCACGAACGTGCCTAGGCGCTCAGCCCGCTGGACACCGGCTGGCGGATGACCCAACCGCTGCCCGACCCGGTCCGGGCGGCGATCGCCGAGGCGCTGACCTCCGGTGTCCAGACCGGGTTGCGGATCAACGGCTTCGTCTTCCTCGTCACCGCCGTGCTCGCGCTCACCCTCATCCGCAACCGGCCACATCAGCACCAGGAAGCACGACGTGCCGGACAGCCGGCGACCCTGCCCGCCTCTACCCGCTGAAGTGAGCCGGTCAGGACTGCTGCGGGCTCGCCTGGGTGGGGACGTGTTGGTAGCGCTTGCGCATGGTCTCGCTGGCGGCCGGGCCGGCGGCGAACACGAAGTCCTCGTCGTCGAGCGGGCGGCCGGTGCTGCGGTCCACGATCACCGGGTCGGCCTCCTTCCCGGTGGCCCGGTCGACCAGGATCATGCTGCGCTCGCTCGGGTCGAGGCGTGAATTGCCCCAGGCGGCGAGGGCGACGACGACGGGCCGCAGGCTGCGGCCGAGGTCGGTGAGGACGTACTCGTAGCGGTCCGGCCTGGTCTGGTAACGGCGACGTTCCAGCAGGCCCTGGCCGGTGAGGGTCTTGAGTCGGCTGGTCAGGATGCTGGACGAGACGCCCAGGTTGGCCTGGAACTGGTCGAAGCGGGTGTAGCCGTCGAAGGCGTCGTGCAGGATCAACAGCGTCCACCACTCGCCCACATGGCCCAGCGCGCTGGACAGCGGGCACTCGCGGTCCTCCAAACGGATCTTCCCGGCCACAGCTGTGCCCTCTCCCGAGTAGGTGCTAGTGTCGAAGCTAGTCAATGCTACTTCAGCAGTAACTATACGACGTCCCGGTGGCGTCTGTTTCAGGCTGCCCAGACAGGAGTAACTCAGATGTTCCAGCGGGACTCACTGCACGGTCGGCGCGCCCTGGTGACCGGGGGCACGAAGGGGGCTGGCGCGGCGATCGCCGCTCGGCTGCGCGAGCTCGGCGCTGACGTGTGGGTCAGCGCCCGTAGCGAGCCGGAGGGGTTCGAGTTCGCCGACCGGTTCATCGCCGCCGACACGTCGAGCGTCGACGGCGCGGAAAAGGTGGCCGAGCGCCTGCTCGCCGAAGGTGGCGCGGACATCGTCGCGCACGTCGTCGGCGGGTCGCACGCTCCGGCCGGTGGCTTCGCCGCGCTCACCGAACAGGCCTGGATGGAAGAGTTGAACCTCAACCTCCTCGGTGCGGTACGCCTGGACCGCCGCCTCGTTCCGTCCATGATCGAAAAGCGCGCCGGCGCGATCGTGCATCTCTCCTCGATTCAGCGGCGCAAGCCGATGTACCAGGCCACCCTGGGGTACGCGGCGGCCAAGGCGGCGCTGACCGCGTACAGCAAGGGTCTGGCCAACGAACTCGCGCCGTACGGCATCCGGGTGAACACCGTGGCACCCGGCTTCATCCAGACCACCGCCGCCGACGCGCTCGTCGATCGCCTCGCCGTGGGAAGTGGTGTCGACCGTGACACCGCCCTGGGGCAGTTGATGGACTCGTTGGGTGGGATCCCGCTCGGCCGCCCGGCGCGGCCGGAGGAGGTTGCCGACCTGGTGGCCTTCCTGGTCTCCGACCGTGCCTCGGCGATCGTCGGTGCCGAACACGTCATCGACGGCGGCACCATCCCGACCGTCTGACTCGATCGTCGACAACCTGCAGAAGGGACGCGAACCATGACCGCCGCCCAGGCCGCACCGGCCCTCATTCGTCGCTACTTCGAGCTGGCCGGCCAGCCCGACTCCGAGGACTACTTCGCCCTCTTCGCCGAGGACGCCGTGGTCGAGGACGAGTCGACCGAGTATCGGGGTATCGAGGCCATCCGCCAGTGGCGTCGTGCCGTGCCGCTGGTGTCGTACGAGATCACCGACGTCGAGGACACTCCCGCCGGCACCGTCGTGACCGCGACGATCACCGGCGACTTCCCGGGCAGCCCGTTCGCCGGCCTCCGGTACCGCTTCAGCGACTACGACGACAGCGCTATCCGGCTGCTGCGCATCGCACCGTGACAACCACGGCTTGACGCTCGGCGAGGTCTCCGCCGCGCTGGTGTTCGCCGAGGCTCGCAGCCGGGCCGGCAAGGTGGTGCTGGAGCCCTGACCTCCCGCGCGCCCAGGGCGCTGGTGCGGCGGGCCACCGCGAGGGCGTACGGTGAACATGTCGCCCGGGGCACCCGGTGGCCGCCAGACGCCGTCGCCACCAGCCCGCCAGGGGCGTTAACGCTCATCTTCTCCATCGCCGCGACTCGCTGGTCGTGTCGGCCGATCGCCGACCACGTCTCGGCCGTTCGGTTCCGCCCGTCATCGCGGTCGGAGCGGTTGATGGGCCGGATCCGACCGCACGTGCACACCACTGTCCGTGCGAGTGATCGTTTTGAATATTTCAACCAGGGGAGCACCAGATGAGGATCGCCAGGGACCGGATCGTCGCCGCGCTACGCGAGCGGGGTCAGCAGGCCCGGGCCGACTGGGTCGAGCGCGAGCTGCCGGAGCGCGTGGACCCGGCCAAGCACTCCGGGCTGCTCGCCACCCTGAATCTCAACCCGGCTGATCTCGTCGACGCGTCATCTCCGTGAGGCCGCGCTGTTCGGACCGGTCGCCGGCAACCTGATAATCACTACGCGCTGTCGCACGGAGGCGACTCGGTAGACGTCGGGTGCGTGCCGGGCGAGGTAGCCTCACCACTCGCACTAGGTGCCCCCGCGATCGGGGAGGCTCCTGTGATCGGGGAGGGACAGGGGGGGAGGTGGAGCGTGGCCGACGTCGGCGAGGTGGTGCGTTGGTTGCAGCTCAACGCGCCCCGGGGTGGCCCGGACGAGGTGGCGCAGCTGGTGGCCCGTGCGGCGCCCGCCATCAACGCCAGCGAGATCGTGATCTATCTGGCCGACTACACGCAGACCCTCCTCGTGCCGCTGCTCGGCGCGGGTCTCGACCGGGACCAGTTGCCGATCGAGACGACGCTCGCCGGCCGGGCCTTCACCACCCTCGACATCCAGCGCGCGCCGGAGAATCCGGACCGGGTGTGGGTGCCCCTGCTGCTCGGGTGTGAGCGGATGGGCGTACTGGAGATCGTCTCGCCGGCCGCCGCCGACGAGACGATGGACGGTCCGGCCTGGGAGGTGGCGGTCAACGTTGCCCAGATCCTGGTCAACCGCCGGCTCTACGGTGACGTGGTCGAGCGGATGCGGCGGCGGATGCCGATGCAGGTCGCGGCCGAGATCGTCTGGGGTCTGCTCCCACCGCTGACCTTCGCCACCGACGACCTGGTGGTCACCGCCATCCTCGAACCCTGCTACGACGTCGGCGGCGACATCTTCGACTACGCGTTGAACGACGACGTGCTCAGCGTCGGGCTCTTCGACACCTGTGGGCACGGCATCAAGGCGAGCACCCTGGCCTCACTGGTGGTCAGCGCGTACCGCAACGCCCGTCGGTGTGGCCTCGACCTGGTCGACACGGCGATCAGCATCGACCGGTGGGTGCGGTCCGAGCACCCGAACTTCTTCGCGACCGGGCTGCTTATCGAGCTGGACCGCCGGACCGGCCGACTCAGCATGATCAACGCGGGCCATCCCGGCGCGATGCTGCTGCGTAACGGCAAGGCCGTTCGGGAGCTTCCCGGGCCGACCGTGTTGCCGTTCGGCCTGGGCCACCTGTCCCCTCGCCGACCGCGGGTGCACGTGGAGAATCTGCACCCGGGCGACCGCATCCTCGCCTACACCGACGGCATCACCGACGCCCGTAGCTCGGAGGGGGAGCAGTTCGGGCTGGACCGGCTCGTCGACTTCGTCAACCGCGCCCTCAACGACGGGATGCCCAGCCCGGAGACGATGCGTCGCCTGGTCCGCGCGGTCGTCGGCTACCAGGACGACCAGCTTGAGGACGACGCGACAGCCCTCTTCGTGGAGTGGCGGCCACCGCACCTGCCGCTCGCGCACCTCCACGACCTCGCCGAACGTCGACCCTGACCGCGCAGTGGGACTTTGCACTCACAGTGCACTTGTCTCCGATTGCGGGGCTGTCTAGCGTCACCTCATGGCTGACTCATGGACCTTCGCCGTGGCGCGTGACGACCTCGGGCAGACCACGCTCGTCGATGGCCCCATTCCCGCCGTCGCCCACGGCGAGGCGCTGCTGCGCGTGGACCGCGTCGGCCTCACCGCCAACAACGTCACCTACGCGGTGCTCGGCGACGCGATGCGCTACTGGCAGTTCTTTCCGCCGGCGGCCCAGGGGCTCGGGTCGCAGTGGGGCCTCCCGCCGCTCTGGGGCTTCGCCGAGGTGGTCGCCTCGGCGGCGGCGGGGGTCGAGGTGGGGCAACGGATCTACGGCTACCTCCCGCCCGCCGGTCACCTCGTGGTACGGCCGGACCGGGTGGACGCGTCCGGGTTCCGTGAGGCCAGCCCGCACCGGGCCGAGCTGCCATCGCCGTACAACGCGTACCGGTCGACCATCGGCGACCCGGCGTACCAGCGCGACCAGGAGGATCTGCTGATCCTGTTCCGGCCGCTCTTCTTCACCTCGTTCATGCTGGCCGACCAGGTCGTCGACAACGACTTCTACGGTGCCGAGGCGCTGCTGCTGTCGTCGGCGTCGAGCAAGACCGCGTACGCCGCCGCGTTCGAGCTGCACCGGCGCGGGCCGCGCCTGGTCGGTCTCACCTCACCCGGCAACCTGGCGTTCACCCGGTCGCTCGGCTGCTACGACGAGGTCGTGTCGTACGACGCCCTCGACGCCCTCGACGTGGTCCCGACCGTCCACCTCGACCTGTCCGGCGCGCCCTCGACCCGGGCCGCCCTGCGTCGGCGTCTCGGGGACCGGCTGGTCCGGGACATCGCGGTCGGGCTCACCAACCAGACGCCGAACGCTGACGCCGCCGAGGAGGTGTTCTTCGCGCCGGTGCAGATGCGCAAGCGCAGCCACGACTGGGGCCGGGACGGGCTCGATCAGCGGTTCACCGAGGCCTGGCAACGCTTCGTGCCCGTCGTGAGCGGGTGGCTCGACGTTCGGGTGGGTGCTGGGCCGGCGGCACTCCAACACGCCTGGCTCGACGTTCTCGCCGGTCGTACGCCGCCACGGGTGGGCCACATCGTGCAACTTTGAAACGGGCTCAGGCTGCGATGTCGTCGGTGAGTTGGCGGCGCAGCGCGGCCAACGAGCGGGTGATCAGCCGGGACACGTGCATCTGCGAGACGCCGATCCGGTCGGCGATCTGAGCCTGGGTCAGGTTGCCGTGGAAGCGCAGGCTGAGGATCTGGCGCTCGCGCTCCGGCAGCGTGGCGAGGGCCGGGCCGAGGGCGACGCGGATCTCGACGAGGTCCATCTCGTGGTCGTCGTCGCCGAGGGTGTCGCCGAGCTCCCGGTTGCCGTCGCTCCCGATCGGGGTGGACAGCGAGGTGGCCCGGTACGCCCGCGCACCCTCCAGCCCTTCCAGCACGGTCTCCTCGGTCACGTCGAGGTAGGACGCGACGTCGGCGACGGTCGGCGAGCGGCCGAGGGTCTGGGTCAGTGCGCTGTTCGCGGCGCTGATCGACAGGCGCAGCTCCTGAAGACGGCGGGGCACCCGCACCGCCCAGGTGCGGTCCCGGAAGTACCGCTTGATCTCGCCGACGATGGTGGGAATGGCGTACCCGCTGAAGTCGATCCCCCGACTGTGGTCGAAGTTGTCCACGGCCTTGATGAGCCCCACCGAGGCGGTCTGGGCCAGGTCGTCGTCGGGTGCGCCGCGTCCGCCGTAGCGGCGCGCCAGGTGCCGGGCGAGCGGCAGCCACGCCTCGATGGCACGGTCCCGCAGTGCTGGGCGGCGGGGGTCGTCCGCCGGGGTCACCGCCAGGGCGGCGAGGAGTTCATCCGGGCTCTGGTCGCAGCTGCGCTGGCTGATCCGGGTGTCTGTGGCGTTCTCGACGATGGTGGACATGAGGTCCCTCCCGCACATGCCCGCCGATCGGATCGACCGGAAGGATCTCCGAACCGGCTGCCGCCGGAGCGCACGTGCGGGCAGGAGCGCGCTGTCGCAAGGCCACGATCACGGGCCTGGCCACCGCGTCATGTCGTTCACTTGATGAACCGACCCTACCCGAAAGTTGGACTATTTACTAGCCGAAAGTATGAGTCGGGGCAGGTCTGGGCGCTCTGCGGACGGGGTCGCGCCCCAGCTCAGCCGCGCTGATCCGAGGCGTCGACGGCGGCCGGGGCCGGCTGGGCGGGCTTCACCGCGAACGGGTGGCGCAGTCGCCGCATGGCCTCCTCGCTGCTGTCGAAGGTCACCGCCGGCCCGTCCAGCCCGTCACCGGTCGAGGTGGCGAGGAACAGGGCAGGTCGACCGCTGTCGTTCGATGTCATGCAGGGATCCTGTCTCTACGAGAGGGGCGCGTCTGGGGCCTCGGCAACGTCGGCCGTGCGACCTGGTGACGCTTCGGCGCACATGCTGGCGCCCGAATGCAGATGTCCTGTGCACGGGCGAGCGCCCGGCGACACCGACACCCCGCACCATACCCGGCGCCGCCACTTCGTATGCGCCGCTGCCGAACCCACGTCGCTTGTGGCGGACCGGCCGCCCGGGAATTCTGTAATCCCACCCGCTGCCGCGAGTCTCCGATCTTGAGGGCGGTCAGCGCACCCAGCGTGGGCGCCGCGCGGATGAGCACCCAAGGAGTGAGACCCATGTCGTCAGCCGGTCGAGCACTGCCCGATGTCGGGTTGGTCGTCGCGGCCCGGCAGGGCGACCAACGCGCTCTCGACGACGTCGTCGCGGCCTCGCTCCCGCTGGTCTACAACATCGTCGGGCGTGCGCTGCGCGGGCACGCCGACGTCGACGACGTGGTCCAGGAGACGTTGGTACGGGTGATCCGGTACCTGCCCGCGCTCAACGACCCGGCGGCTTACCGGTCCTGGCTGGTGGCGATCACCATCCGCCAGGTGCGCGACTGGGAAACGCGCCGACGGATCGCGCTCAACCGCGATGCCGGGCTCGACGCGATCCACAACGTGCCCGACCCCGCCTCCGACTTCGCGGGGATGACGATCCTCCGGCTCGGCCTCACCGACCAGCGACGCGAGGTCGCCGAGGCGACCCGCTGGCTCGACCCGGACGACCAGGAACTGCTCTCGCTGTGGTGGCTGGAGGAGACCGGCGAGATCACCCGCAACGAGGTCGCCGACGCGCTCGGGTTGTCACCCGGGCACGTCGCGGTGCGGATCCACCGGATGAAGGAGCAGATCCAGAGCGCCCGTGGCGTCGTACGCGCGCTCCGCGCCCGTCCCGGCTGCCCGGACCTGGGCGCGGTGACCGCCGAGTGGGACGGCACGCCCAGCTCGCTGTGGCGCAAGCGACTGGCTCGACACGTCCGCGACTGCGCTTTCTGTGCGCGGCTGGGCAGCACGCTGCTGCCGATCGACCGGCTGCTCGCCGGCCTGCCGTTGCTGCCGCTGCCGGCGGGTCTCGGCGCTCACCTGCCGAGCGCGGCCGCCCCGGCGGCCGCCGCGCCACCGAGCCCTTCGGTCGGACCCGCCACCGGACCGACCCCACCCGGCGGAGTGCCCACCGATGCGAGCGGCGGTCCGAGCGTCGTCGACCTCGCGGTGAACCGGCCCCGTGGCCTCGTGCCGTCCCTCGCCGCCGGTGTGGCCGCCGCCGTCCTGGCCATCACCATGGCGGTGGTGATCCTGCCGGACGATCCGTCCGCACCCTCCTGGGCGGCCCCGCCGTCGGCGGCGCCCACCGCCGTCGCCACCCCGAGCGTCGCACCATCGCCGAGCGCACGGCCCTCGTCGAAAGCTCCGGTCGCGCCGGCGGCCAGCTCCGCCCGCAAGGGCGTCGGGGTGTGGAACTTCGCCGGGGCGAGTCAGGCGTTGGCGAACTCCAGGGCCGGCTGGTACTACACCTGGGGCACCCAGCACCAGGGGATCAGCACTCCGCGCGGCGCGACGTTCGTACCGATGATCCGCAGCGCGGAGAACGTCACCGCCACTGAGCTGGCTCGGGCCAAGGCCGCCGGGCCGTACCTGCTCACCTTCAACGAGCCGGACCTGCCCGAGCAGGCGAACATGACCGTCGAGCAGGCACTGGACCTGTGGCCGCAGCTGATGGCGACGGGCAGCAAGCTGGGCAGCCCAGCGGTCGCCTGGGGCGGGCCGGACCCGCAGGGTTGGCTGGACAGGTTCATGACCGGGGCCGAGGCCCGCGGTCACCGGGTGGACTTCATCACGTTGCACTGGTTCGGCGCGGACTTCACGACCGCCACCGCGGTGGCCCAGCTCCGGCAGTACCTACAGGCTGTCTACCAGCGGTACCGGAAGCCGATCTGGCTGACCGAGTTCGCGCTGATCCGCTTCGGCGCGGGCGGTTCGCAGTTTCCCAGTCAGGAGCAGCAGGCGGCCTTCCTCACGGCAGCCACCACCATGCTCGGCCAGCTCTCCTACGTCCAGCGCTACGCCTGGTTCGGGCTACCCGCCACGGACAAGGACCGGTCCGGGTTGTTCAGCGACGGGACCGAGGCGACAGTGGTCGGCCGCGCGTTCCAGGCCGCCCGTTGAGCACTGGCGAACGGATGGACGAGCAGAGCGCCCCGGGCCTCGCGTCCGCACCCGGCGGTTGGTCGGCGTCGTCGCGACAGTGGTCGCCACGGGGTTGACCGTCGTCGCCAGGGCGGTGGCGTGACCACCGGTCAGCCGGCCACCGGAGGGTGCCCTTCGCGCTCTTGCTGCGCCGGGCAGACCGCACCATATCCGTCTAATTAGGGTAGGCTTCCCTAATAGGAACATCGTGGCAGTCGACGGAGGCGGTATGCGGCTCTACCTGACCGCGCTCAACCCTACCGACGCCGTCCTGGACGGGTTCCTTCCGGCGGCGGCGGCGCTCGGGCTGTCGGCCACCGTGCTGACCGACCGCCCGACCGAATGGCCGGCCGAGGTGCGGGTTGCGCGGTGCGCGGTGCGCGACCCGGCCGCCGTGGTCGCGGCGACGGCACCCACCCGAGCGGTGGCGCTACTGTCCAACAGCGACCATCTCCAGGAGGCCACCGCGATCGCCGCCCGAAAGCTCGGCCTGCCCGGCAAGGACCCGGACGCCGCCCGTCTCTGCAAGGACAAGGCCGCGGCCCGCCGGGCGATCGCCGCTGCGGGCCTCGATCTGGTACGCACCGCCACCGTCGACCCCGGCGCCGCGCCGGAGGTGCCGAACGCGATGTTCCCGGCGGTGGTGAAACCCCGCGAGGGGGTGGCCAGTGAGGACGCGTACCTGGTGGCCGACCACGCCGAGCTGGTCGCCCGGGTCGCCGATATCCGGGGCCGCCGGCCCGGGGTGGCCCTGGTGGTCGAGGAGTACCTCGACGGCGAGCTGCGGACCTTCGAGACTCTCGGCGACGGCACCGAGCTGGCCTCCCTCGGCGGGTGGCGTACCGGCCTCGGCCCGCCGCCGACCTTCACCGAGGAGAGCCTCGCCTGGTCGCCCCCGGCGGAGCAGGCGCGCACCCAGCTGAGGGCGCGGCTCGACGCGCTCGGGGTCGGCTTCGGGGCCTGCCACACCGAGTACGTCCTCTCCGACGGCCGGGTCCGGCTCATCGAGGTGAACTACCGCCTCATCGGCGACCGGATGGACCTGATCCTCGCCGAACTGCTCGGTGTGCCGTTGTTCGAGCACGTCATCCGGCTGCACCTCGGCGAGCCGCTGGCCGCCCTCCGCCTGCCCACCACTGTCGACCGCTACGCCCAGGTCGAGTACGTCTGCGCTAACCGGTCCGGCCGTCTCGTCGCCGCACCGGGCCCACTCGACACCGTCCACGGCGACGTCCGGCTGGGCTGCCGCCCGCTGCGCGAGGTGGGCCGTACCGCCGAGTACACCGGCACGAACCGCGACTACCTCGCCGTGCTGCACGGGATCGGCCCCGACGAACGCACCGTCCGGCAGTCGCTGGCCGCCCTCCGCAGCGACCTCGAATGGATCATCGTCGAGTGAGCGACGACTGCGAGCGGGAGGTCTTCGCCCGGGTGCTCGACGCCCTGCTGCGCGAGGATCACCTCGGTCTGCTCAGCGCCGGCCGCGCCGACGGCCCCGACTGGTGGGAGGCGCCGCACCCGCTCGGCCTGCTGCGCATTCCGGTCCGGGCGGACGGGTTCCAGCAGGCACTGCGCAGCGCCGCGCCGATGGTGCTGCTGGTGGCCGGCGACGGCGACCCGCAGCGTACGGAGACCCTCGAAGGGCTGTTGACGCTGCTCGCCCCGCGCGACAACGGCGAGGCCGAGGCCGGCTGGCGGGACTTCGGCGTCGAGTGTCGCGCCGACCTGCGGGCCCGGCGGCTCGCCGCCCAGCACCGGCAGCTGGTGCTCACCGAGGTGGCCGCCGAACGGGCGATCACCCCGACCGGCCTGCCGGCGGCGCTGCTGGACGACGTGCTCGCCGCCCACCACGGCCACCCCGTCTACCCCACCGACAGGTGCCGGCACGGCCTCCGCGATGACGAACTGCTCCGGTACGCCCCGGAGCACGCCCCACGTTTCGCGCTGCGCTGGTACGCCGCTCCCGCCGAGGACGTCCGGCTCACCGGCGAACTCCCGCCGTGGTGGCCGCGTGCGGCGCAGCCGGATCACCTGCTGCTGCCGGCGCATCCGATCACCGTGGCCCGCGACGCGCTCCCGGTGGTCGACCTGCCGGTGACCCCGGTGCGACCCACCCTCTCCATGCGGACGGTGGCGCTTGACGACGACCCGTACCTGCATCTGAAACTGCCGCTGCCGACCGCGAGTCTCGGCGCGCGCAACCGACGCACGCTGCAACCCGGCTCGCTCGCCGACGGCGCTGCCGTCGCCGCGCTGCTCGACCGGATCGCCACCGCCGAACCCAGCTTCGCCGGCCGGATCCGGCACGCCGACGAGAGCACCTGGGCGCACGTCGACGGCGACGAACGACGGGGCTTCCTGCTGCGCCGGTTTCCGCGTGACCTGGCCGGCGTCCAGGTGGTGCCGGTCGCGGCCCTCGCCGCCGCCGACCCGGTGGCCGGCACGGTCCTCGAACGGATCAGCCCACGGCGGCCCGTCGCGCTGCTGGAGTCCTACCTGGACCTGCTGCTCGACTGGCATGTCTTCCTCTGGCTCCGGCACGGGATCGCACTGGAGGCGCACCCGCAGAACATCCACCTGCTGGTGTACCCGGACGGCACGGTCGGCCTGCTCTACAAGGACAACGACGGTGCCCGGCTGGACGCGCGGCACGACGGCCCGAGCGGGCTCGCCCTGCACGACGACCGGATGTGGGCCGGTGACCCGCAGGAGTTGGCCGACGTGTTCATCACCATCACCCTGCACCTGGCCGCGGCCGCGCCGCTGGTCGCCCTGACCGCCCGAGGGCTGCCCGTGCCGTCACCCGCCGAGGCGCTGGTGCCCCGGCTCGTCGCCGCCCGCGACCGGTGGGGCGACGGACCGGCGGTGCGAACGTTCACCCAGCGGGTGCTGCGCGCCACCGAACTGCCCATCAAGGCGATGCTCACCGCCGGCACCCTGCTGCCCAAACAACGACTCGGCTGCGCCGACATCAACAAGTACTACCTGCGTACCGGCCCGAACTACCTCCGGGAGACACGATGACGAGCGCGCAGGTGCGCTCCCGTCCGGCCACCGACACCGGTCAGCTCGCCGACCTGGCCGCCGCGCACGCCGTCTTCGGCTGCCTGCTGCGCGAGCTGGCCCCGCCGGACGGCGCCCCGACCGTGCTCGACGGTGCCGTCCGACTGCTGCTGCGGCACCTCGACGTCACAGTGCGCTGCGAGGTCGCCCGAGCCTCGCCGCTCGGCGCGCACCGCTACACCGGGCCGGTCCAACGCAGCACCGGCGGCGGACGGTGGGAAGACCTGGACGCCGACGGGTTGGCCGCTCTGGTCGCGGCGGAGCTGACCACCCGTACCGGCCTGGCGAACGACGAGTTCGTCGAGCAGGTCCGGGCCAGCCGGGACACCGTGGCCCGGCTGCTGGCCGACCGACCGGCCGAGGATCCGACCCCCACCGGTGAGCCCGCCATCGACGCGTACGTCGACTCCGAGCAGTCACTGGTCTTCGGCCACCCGCACCACCCCACCCCGAAGTGGCGCAGCGGTGACCCGGCCAGCTGGCGGGCGTACGCGCCGGAGCTGCGTACGGCGTTCCGGCTGCACTGGCTCGCCGTACCGGACGATCTGATCGCCGACGCCGGGCCGTTCGATCCGCTGCTGGCCGCCCTCGACCCGCCACGACCCCCGCGCGGGCACCGCGTCCTGCCGGTGCACCCCTGGCAGCTGTCGCTGATTCCGCCCACCCACCCACGGCTGCGTGACCTGGGAGCGGCCGGTGTGCCGGTACGACCCACGGCGAGCGTCCGCACCCTCTACGCCCCCGAGGCCGACCTGTTCGTGAAGACCAGCCTGCACGTGCGGATCACCAACTGCCTGCGCAAGAACGCCCGCTACGAACTCACCGGCGCGGTGGCGCTGACCGACCTGCTGGCCCGGGTGCCGCTGCCGGACGGGGTGGGTCTGCTCGCCGAGCCCGCCTACCGCACCGTCGACGTCCCCGGCCCGGACGAGGCGTACGGGACGATCCTGCGCAGTGGTCTGCGCCCGCACCTGCGTCCCGGCGACACCCCGGTGCTGGCGGCGGCGCTGGCCGCCGCGCCGCTGGTGACACCGGATCCGGTGGCCTGGTGGCGCGGGTACGTCGGCCTGCTGGTGCCGGCGGTGCTGCGCAGCTGGCTCCGCCACGGCGTGGTGCACGAGGCGCACCTGCAGAACGTGGTCGTCGTACTCGACCGGGATCGCCGCCCGGTACGCATGCTGCTGCGGGACCTGGAGGGGGTGAAGCTGGACGCCGATCGGTGGGGCAGCTGGCCGGACGGCGTCCCGGCGCAGGTCCGTTACGGCCCCCGGGCCGCCCACCGCCGGATCGTCTACTGCCTGTTCGTCAACCACCTCGGCGGGATCAGCGGGGCGCTCGCCGACGCGTGGCCGGGAATCGAACGGCGGCTGTGGCAGGAACTGCGCGCCGTCGTCGAGGCGGTCGCCGCCGACCTCGGTGATCCCGTCGAGCTGCGTACGCTGCTGGACGGGGAGCCGCTGCTGGCCAAGGCGAACCTGCTGGTCCGTTGGCGGCGCGACGCCGACCGGGCCGCACCGTTCGTGCCGGTGCCGAACCCGATGGGTGGGCCACGATGACCCGACCGATCTACGTCCACGACCTCGACGCGCTGGCCCGACAGGCCGGTGCCATCCGGGCGGCGCTGCCCCGGCCGGTCGAGCTGCTCTACGCGGTCAAGGCCAACCCGGACCCGGGTGTGCTGCGAACCCTCGCCCCGGTCGTCGACGGGTTCGAGGCCGCGAGCCGGGGCGAGCTGCGGAGGCTGGCCGAGGTGCTGCCGGGGCGGGCGCCGGCCGCGTACGCCGGGCCGGGCAAGACCGACCAGGACCTCGCCGCCGCGCTCGCCGCCGGGGTGCACCGCATCCACGTCGAGTCGCCCACCGAGCTTGTTCGCCTCGGCGCACTGGCCACCGCCGCGGGCCGGTCGGCCCAGGTGCTGCTGCGGGTGAACCTGCCGGTCGACGCGCCGGGCGCGAGCCTGGTGATGGGCGGTGGGCCCAGCCCGTTCGGCATGGACCCGTCCGACGCGATCGGATGCGCCCGCCGCCCACCCGCCGGCATCGACGTACGCGGAATCCACGCCCACCTGGCCAGCGGGTTGGACGCCCCGCTCGCCGCGCGGGTCGCCGCCGCCGTGGTCGGCTGGGCGGTGGCCGAGGTCGGTGCGGCCGAGGTCGACGTGGGCGGAGGCATGGCCGTCGACTACACCGACCCGGACGCGCGATTCGACTGGGCGGGCTATGGTCGCGCGCTGACGGACGTCCTGGACAGGTATCCGGGAGTGCGGCTGCGGATCGAGCCGGGCCGGTCGGTCACCGCCCACTGCGCGGCGTACCTCACCGAGGTCATCGACGTGAAGCGCTCCTACGGCGAGTGGTTCGTGGTGGTGGCCGGCGGGACGCATCACCTGCGGACCCCGGCGGCGAAGGGGCACCCGCAGCCCTTCACGGTGCACCGGCGACGCGGCGGCGACGGCCCCCGCACCGACGGCGGACCGGTCACCGTGGTCGGGCAACTCTGCACCCCGAAGGACGTGCTGTCCTTCTCGGCCACCGCCGGGCCGATCGGCGTTGGCGACGTGCTGGCCTTCGCCATGGCCGGGGCGTACGCCTGGAACATCAGCCACCGTGACTTCCTGCTGCACGAACCACCGCTCTTTCGTAACGGCAATCCGAGCGGGATTGCTGCCAAATGGGCAGAACGGGAGTTGCGGTCGTGACTCGGGTGGCAATAGCGCACGAATTGCCGATCAACTCCACTTTGGATCGTCGGGCGAATAATCGATGTCGCTCGTCGTTACGATGACGCGTAACGGAGTCGATCAAGGCGCCGTCAAGTGGAGGTATCCGTCCAAATGAAGCGCATCGGATCAGCGATGCTGGCATCCGTGGTGGGTGTTGCCGCCGTCGTGCTGGCCACCAGCCAGCCGGCCCTGGCCGCCACCTCGGTCAATCTACCTCTGTCGAGCTGGGCCTATCTCGATTCGCAGAGCCCCAAGACAAAGTTCGTCAACCCTGCGGTCGCGCCGCCCGTCGGCACCCTGCTCGACGACGCGAACAAGGCGCACACCTACCGCTCCTACTTCACCTACGACCTGACCCAGCTCAAGGGCACTGTGGTGCACAACTCGTACCTGTACACGTACGAGGACACCGTCACCGACTGCTCCACCGCCGCGACCATCGAGTTGTGGCGGACCTCCCCGGTCAAGACCGGCACGACCTGGAACAACCCGCCCGCCGAGCTCGACAAGCTGATCTCCGTCAACCGCGGGAAAGGTGCGTACTACTGCCCCGGCTACCTGGGCATCGACATGGTGTCGACGCTCAACGCGGCGCTCGCCCGGCACGAAAAGTCGATCACCATCGAATACCGGATCACGGCGGCGCAGGAGGCGGACCCGCGGGCCGGCCGGACCTTCCAGCAGCCGACGCTGAGCTCCACGTCCAACCACCCGCCAACCGTGACCGAACCCCGCCTCGAGAGCCCGACCCGGCCGTGCGGCACCGTCGACAAGCCTTCGCCGGCGGCGGCGTCAACCCTGTTCAAGGCCACCGTGAACGACCCCGACGAGGGAGATTCACCGTCGATCCTCTATGCGATCTGGCCGGTCGACCACCCGGACCAGCGCCGCGAATTCTCCAGCTACAACTACGGCACGGACCTCAATCAGTACGCCGACGGCGAGCTTCTCGCCTGGCAGGCACAGGCCCGTGACTACTACGACGCCGGCCCGTGGAGCAAGGTCTGCTACCTCGTCATGGACAAGACGGCACCGGCGAACCCGCCGGCCGTGGCCTCGAAGCTCTACCCCGAGGACGCCACCGGCGGGGGCACCGGCCTCAAGGGAAAGTTCCGCCTCGACGCAAGCGGCGACCTCGACGTGGTTGGGTTCGTGTGGCGTGATTCGAGCGGTTACTCCGGGCAGGTCAAGGCGCGGCAGCCGGGCGGCGCGGCGGTCCTCGAATACACCCCGAAGCGGGACTGGTTCGAGGAGCTGACCATCAGCTCGGTCGACGCCGTGGGCAATCGGGGGCCGGAGAGGCGATACCGCTTCAACGTCGCCGAGACCGCGCCGAGCGTAGAGATCGAACTGGGTGGGGTCGGGCTTCCGAGCACGCTCGCCTTCACCGCGCGGAAGCCCGAGACCACCGCTTTCGGCTATCAGATCAAGGGTGGGCCGGAAACCCGGGTGCCGGCCGTCGACGGCGGAGCCACCGGTCAGCTGACGTTCACCGCGACCGGCGAGGTCGAGGTTGTCGTCAGCAGCTACGTGAAGAACAAGCTCATCGGTCAGGACACCCTGCGGGTCTATGTCACCGACGCTCCCGGGGTGGAGTCGGCCGAGTTCAACTTCGACACCGACCAGATCGCCGGCAAGACCGGATCGTTCACGTTCACGCCGCGCAACAGTGACGTCGTCGCCTACGAGTACGTCCTGGACGACGTCACGCAGACCGTCCAGGCGGCTGCGGATGACACCGCGGTCGTACCGTGGACGGCGACCGCAGGCTGGCACGACATGATCGTGCGGTCGGTGCGGGCGAACGGCGACAAGTCGTCGGCGACCTCTTACCAGTTCAACGTCATCGACCCGGTGCCGCACCTGTACTCGCAGACACTTGAACATCTGAACCGGATCGACGGCGTCGGCCTGCCGGTGGAGTTCTACGTGAGCAGCCGGCTGCCGGAGGTGACCGGGTTCGCCTACCGGTTCGACGGCGGCCCGGAGGTCGCGATCGACGGCCGCGGAGGCAGCACGGAGTTCACCGTGACGCCGACGCACATCGGTGACAACACGCTGATCGTCCAGGCTCTGCTGGCCGATGGCACCCGGTCGCCCGAGAAGACCTTCACCTGGCAACCGTTCGAGGCGCCGGTGGTCACCACCGACCCGGCGAACGGCGGTGCGGGCGGTCAGCCGATGACGCTGACGTTCCGCTCGGTGCTGCCGGACACCAAGGAGTTCCGCTACTCGCTGGACTTCAGCGAGTATCAGACCGTCACGGCGCGGCCGGATGGCACGGCGACCGTCTCGTTCACACCGCAGTCCGGTGGTGGCTGGTTCTCGGCCAGGGTCACCGGTGTCGCTCAGGACGGAACGACGTCGCCGGAGCGCGAGATGACGGTTCCGGTCCGCGACACGCGGGTCTCGGTGTGGAGCGAGTTCTCCGACTGGAGCCCGAGGGGTGGCATCGGCGTGCCTGGTGACTTCAGCTTCAGCACCTCATGGACTCCCGAGGTGGTGGAGTACCGCTACCGGCTCAACGACGGCCCGGAACTGACAGTGCCCATGGGGGACAGCTGGAACACAGTGGTCACGGTCGTGCCGGATCGGAACGGGCTCAACATGCTCACCGTGCAGGGCCGTACCGAGGACGGTCGGCTCTCGCCGATCACCGAATACCCGTTCCAGGTCGGCACCGCGCCGTACGTCTTCTCCGCGGAGTATCCGCAGAGCACTCCCGGCGGCGGAGTGGGCCTCGAGGGTCGGTTCGAGTTCAGCGGCGGGACGGCCGGAATCACGTCATTCGAGTACACCATCGGCGGCGTCCCCGGGACTGTCGAGGCCAACGCCGAGGGCCGCGCGTCGATCACCTGGACCCCGACCGAGGCCACCGGTACCTACCTGGTCGTCAAGGGCCGTAAGGCCGACGGCAGCACCACCGACGAGGTCTGGTACTTCGTTGTGGTGAAGTCGGACTGATCGGCCCACGCTTTTTCAGCTAGCTGTCGAGTGACGCCCCGCAGGCCGATGAGCGCCTGCGGGGCGTCGCTGTCTCGGCGCACGATCGCCCCGCCGGGCTGTCGATCTGGATCAGCATGTTATCGATAACATGCTATCTTTCATTCGGGAGTGAAGGGCACGCTCCCGGTCACCCGAGCCAGCGG
The DNA here is from genome assembly GCF_040607895.1 of Micromonospora sp. NPDC005220. Classification (NCBI taxonomy): domain Bacteria; kingdom Bacillati; phylum Actinomycetota; class Actinomycetes; order Micromonosporales; family Micromonosporaceae; genus Micromonospora; species Micromonospora sp. NPDC005220. Next base: position 113,313 of record NZ_JBEXHP010000010.1, on the reverse strand, counting down.
GCGAAGACGCGCCGAGGGGCCTCCCCTTCCGCCGCCTTCCCGGTCGGTGACCAGTCCGGGCCCCCGTCGAAGCCAGGCGACCCCGGTTGGCCGCCGAACGGCAAGGAGCCCAAGCAATGCTGAGACGTAGATTCTTCCTCCCATCCATCGCGGCCGCGGCGCTTCTGCTCGCGGCCACCACCGGCGGCGTGTTGAGCGGCGGCCTCGGTGCGACGGCGGTGGCCGCCACCAACGGCACCCTCGCGGCGACCGCCGGCTGCGGTAAGGCCCCCACCCTCGCCAGTGGGACGCGGACGATTCAGAGCAGCGGACAGAGTCGTACGTACAACCTGCGGATCCCGGACGGGTACGACCGGAACCGCCCCTACCGACTGATCTTCGGTTTCCACTGGTTGAACGGCTCGGCCAACAACGTCACCTCGGCGGGCTACTACGGGCTCCAGCCGCTGTCGAACAACAGCACGATCTTCGTCGCCCCGCAGGGTCTCAACGCCGGCTGGGCCAACACCAACGGCCGGGACCTGACCCTCTTCGACGACATCTCCCGGCAGATCGAGAACGACCTGTGCGTGGACACCACCCAGCGCTTCGCCCTGGGCTGGAGCTACGGCGGGGCGATGAGTTACGCGGTGGCCTGCGCCCGGCCCACGATCATCCGCGCGGTCACCGTGCTGTCCGGCGCCAACCTCAGCGGATGCAACGGGGGCACCCAGCCCGTCGCCTACTTCGGCATCCACGGCATCTACGACAGCGTGCTGAACATCTCCCAGGGTCGGCAGTTGCGCGACACGTTCGTGCGGAACAACGGGTGCACCGCGCAGAGCCCGCGCGAGCCGAGCCGGGGCAGCCTCACCCACGTCACCACCGCCTACGCGGGTTGCCGGGCCGGCTACCCGGTGCAGTGGGCGGCGTTCGACGGGGACCACACCCCCAGCCCGGTCGACGGGTCGGGCAGCCCCAACGACTCGCGGACCTGGACCTCGGGCGAGATCTGGAGGTTCTTCAGCCAGTTCGAGTCGACCACGCCGCCGACCACCCCGCCACCGACCACCCCGCCACCGACCACTCCGCCGCCCACCACCCCGCCGCCCACCGATCCACCGACCACTCCGCCGCCGACCGGCGAACCGGGTACCTGCACCGCCACCTACCGGACGCTGAACACCTGGCCCGGCGGCTTCCAGGCTGAGGTGACCGTGGCCAACAACTCCACGGCGGCCCTGAACGGCTGGACCGTGGGCCTGACCCTGGCCAGCGGTCAGGCCATCAGCAGCCTGTGGAGCGGTGTCAACACGGGCACCACCGGCAGTGTCACCGTCAGGAACGCCCCGTACAACGGCACGGTGGGCCCGAACGCCTCGACCAACTTCGGCTTCACGGCCACCGGCAACGGGGCCACCGCACCCAGCAACGTCACCTGCACGAGCCCCTGACCCGGGGCGGGATGGGGGCCCGGAGCCAAATCGGCTCCGGGCCCGCAGGTGACATCCACCGGCGGCAGTTGCCGCCATCGGCTCACGATGCGCTCAGGCTTCGCTCTCCAGCGCTCACCGCCGCCGGCGACCTCGACAACCCGGTCAACCGGACCCCGTGGTCATCGACCGGGTTGTGTCGCCGACGCAGGTGCGGTCGCCTGAGCGCTGGGCCGGGCGCGCTGGGTCAGTACGACGCAGGCCAGCACCACCACCGCCGCCCCGACCGACGCGGGTGTGACGGTCTCGCCGAGCAGCAGCGCCGACCAGATCAGGGTCAGCACCGGCTGGGTGAGCTGGATCTGGCCGACCTTGGCGATGCCGCCCCTGGCGAGACCCGCGTACCAGGCGAAGAAGCCGAGGTACATCGAGATCACGGTGAGGTAGCCGAACGCCGACCAGACGACGGCGTCCGCCTGCGGGGGACGGGCGGCGGCCGCCACCGCCGTGATCGGCACTGTGACGGGCAGGGCGAGCAGCAACGCCCAGCAGATCGTCCGAGCGCCCCCGAGCTCGCGGGCGAGCACCCCGCCCTCGGCGTACCCGAGGCCGCAGAGCACGACCGCCGCCAGCAGGAACAGGTCGGCCAGGGACAGGGCGCCGTGCACCGCGCCGCTGGCGGCGAGGAAGGTGAGCACCGACAGCAGCCCGGCGACGCTGGCGATCCAGAACAGCGGTGCCGGGCGCTCGTTCGACCGCAGCACCGCGAAGACGGCAGTCATGGCGGGCAGCACGGTGATGACCACCGCGCCGTGCGCCGAGGTCTGCGTGGTGAGCGCGAGCGACGTGAACAGCGGGAAGCCGACGACGACGCCGAACGCGACGATCGAGAGCCGCCGCCACTGCCCGCGGGTGGGTCGCGGCGCACCGGTGAACCGCAGATACGGGTACGCCAGCAGCGCCGCGCCGACCGCCCGGCCGAAGGCGACGAACCATGGGTCGAGATCCTGCACGGCGACCCGGGTGGCCGGCAGCGACATGCTGAAGGCGAGCACCCCCAGCGCGCCGAGGGCGAGGCCGGCGCCGCGTCCCGCTGTTACCGTCGCCGGTCGAGTAGCGCTACTCTGTGCTGTCATGGGCAATAGTAACGCTGGTGATCCTGTGGTGCGGGAGCTGCGGCGGCTGCTCGATGGCGCGGCAGCCGGCACGCGGCTGCCCTCGGTGCGTGAGCTGACTGCCCGTCACCACGCCTCCCCGGTGACGGTGGCGGCGGCGATCCGGCAGCTCGTAACCGAGGGCCTGATCGAGACCCGATCGGGCCGGGGCACCTTTGTGGCCAGTCGGCCGGCCCAGCGGAGCGCACCCGACCTGTCGTGGCAGACGGTGGCGCTCGGCCCCCGCCGGCCGGGCGAGGAGGAGATGCAGGCGTTACTGGCGTTACCGCCCGCAGGTGCGATTCCGCTGTCCGGGGGTTATCTGGAGCCCGACCTTCAGCCCGCCGGCCCGCTCGGTGCGGCGTTGGCCCGCGCGGCCCGGCAGCCGTCCTCCTGGGAGCGCGGCCCGGCCGAGGGGCGCGCGGACCTACGCGCCTGGTTCGCCCGCGAGGCCGGCGCCGGGCTACGCCCCGACGACATGGTGATCTGCCCCGGCGGGCAGGCCGCGCTCTCCTCGACGCTGCGCGCGCTGACCACGCCCGGCGACACCCTGCTCGTGGAGTCCCCGACCTATCTGGGCGCGCTGGCCGCCGCGCGCGCGGCGGGGCTGCGGCTGGTGCCGGTGCCCGCCGACGTCGACGGCGTACGGCCCGACCAGCTCGCCATCGCGTTCGCCCGTACCGGTGCCCGGTTGTTCTACTGCCAGCCGCTCTTCGCCAACCCGCACGGTGCGACGCTCGCCGTCCAGCGCCGAGCCGCGGTCGCCGCCGCGGTTCGCGACGCCGGGGCGTTCCTGATCGAGGACGACTACGCCCGCGACCTGGCCATCGACGGGGAGCCACCGTCGCCACTGGCCGCCGACGACCCGGACGGGCACGTCATCTACCTGCGCTCGCTGACAAAGTCGGCCGCACCTGGTCTGCGGGTCGCCGCGATCGGTGCGCGCGGTCCGGCAGGCACCCGACTGCGGGCGGCCCGGCTGCTCGACGACTTCTTCGTCGCCGGTCCGCTTCAGCAGGCCACGCTGGAGTTCGTCACCGCGCCGGCCTGGGCCCGGCATCGCCGCACGCTGCGAAACGAGCTGCGCGCCCGACGTGAGGCGCTACTGTCCGCGCTCGCGCGGCACCTGCCGTCGCTGACCCCGCAGGGCGTTCCCCGCGGCGGGCTGCACCTGTGGGTGCGGCTGCCCGACGGCACCGACGATGTTGCGCTGGTCGCCGCCGGTGCCGCCGAGGGCGTCATCGTCTTTCCCGGCCGACCCTGGTACGCGGCCGAGGCTCCGGCACCGCACCTACGCCTCACCTACGCCGCCGCCCCGGCGGGGCTGATGGACGAAGCGGTCCGCCGACTCGCCGTCGCACTCGACCGGACATAGCCTCCGCCTGGACCTGGTACCCGACCACCCCCTGCACGTCGGGGACGGCAGCCGCGGCTGCGGCATGAACCTTGACCCCCAAACGCGGGCAACTGCCGCATCGACGAGCGTTCACGTCTTGGCAGCGGTGCGCGCCTCCGCTAACGTCCATGGGAACGCTCCCATGAACTTGGATACATCTATGTGATCTGGAGGCAACACGTCGTGGCTATCCTCTCCTCGCTCCGCCGCAGATCGGCGGCCATCAGCGTGGCGGCCGTCGCGGGCGCCGCCACCGTCGGCGTCTGCCTCACCGTCGGCAGCGCCTCCGCCGGCACGGTGTCCGGGTCGCTCTACCGCGACCCGAGTTCGGCAGTCGTCCGCTGGGTCGCCGCCAACCCCGGTGACTCGCGTGCCGCCGTCATCCGCGACAAGATCGCAAGCCAGCCGCAGGCCCGCTGGTTCGCCAACTTCAACATCTCGACCGCGCAGTCCGAGGCCGCCGCGTACGTCGGCGCCGCCAACGCGGCCCAGCAGATCCCGGTGCTCTCGGTCTACCAGATCACCAACCGGGACTGCGGCGGGGCCAGTGCCGGTGGGGCACCGGACCTCAACCAGTACCAGACCTGGGTGTCCAACTTCGCCAGAGGGCTGGGCAGCCAGACCGTCCTGATCATCCTGGAGACCGACTCGCTCGCCCTTCTGACCTGCCTGAACAGCAGCGAGATCAACGCCCGTAACCAGGCGATCTCGACAGCCACCCGCACCATCAAGGCGGCCAACCCCAACGCCAAGGTGTACCTCGACGCCGGCCACTCCACCTGGAACAGCGCGGGTGAGACAGCCAACCGACTCCGGGCGGCCGGCGTGCAGTACGCCGACGGCTTCTTCAGCAACGTGTCGAACTACAACTCCACCTCCAACGAGGCGAACTTCGGCCGAGCGGTCATCTCCGCCCTGAACGGCATGGGCCTCACCGGCAAACGCCAGGTCATCGACACCAGCCGCAACGGCGGCGCCAGCGGAGACTGGTGCGGCGACGACAACACCGACCGGCGCATCGGGATGTACCCCACTACCAACACCGGCGACAACAACATCGACGCGTACCTCTGGGTGAAGCCGCCGGGTGAGGCGGACGGCTGCCGCTACACGGCCGGTTCGTTCCAGCCCGACCTGGCCTTCAGCCTGGCCAACGGCGCGCCGAACCCGCCGAACACCACGCCGCCGACCACCACGCCGCCGACGACCACCCCGCCGACCACCACGCCGCCTACCACCACGCCGCCTACCACCACGCCCCCGACCACGACCCCGCCGACGACCACCCCGCCGACCACGCCGCCGAACACCACGCCGCCGGCCGGTGACGGCTGCTACGCGTCGGTCGCGGTCAACCAGTGGGCCGGGGGCTTCACCGCGAACGTGACGGTCACCGCCGGCAAGTCGGACATCAACGGCTGGACCGTGACCATCGCGCTGCCCAGCGGCACCTCGGTCACCGGCACCTGGAACGCCCAGGCCAGCGGCACCAGCGGAAACGTCCAGTTCACCAACCTGAGCTACAACGGGCGGATCCTCGGCCGGCAGTCGACCACCTTCGGCTTCCAGGGCACCGGCACCGGCCCGGGCGTGACGGCCACCTGCGTCGGCTGATCCCGCTCGTCGCCGCAGCCCGGGTCTCACGAGCACGGGCAGTTGACCCACGGTCCGGTCGAACAGAGTCAATCTGTTCGGCCGGACCCTGCTCGGCGACGCGGTCGTCAAGACGAATTCTCGCTGGTTGCCCCGCCTGGTGTGGTCGGCGGTCGGGCCGCTTCTCGGGTCACTGCGGCCGAATTAGCGGCTCAGGACGCTAGCGGGCGGCCAGGCGGACGTAGGAGTTGTCGTCGATCGCCTCCACGTCCCAGCTCTTGCCGAAGGCGTTCAGGCCGGTCAGCCGGACCCGCCCGATCTCCTCGGGAATCTGCGGGTCGAAAATGAGCTGACCATCTTTGGCCTCGAGGCCGAGCATGGTGCGCAGGAAGAGTAGTGGTGCTCCACTCGCCCAAGCCTGGGGGTTGCAGGCGGTCGGGTACAGGACGGGTAGCCGGCTGAACGACCGGTCATACCCGGAGAGCGCCTCTGGTAGGCGGAACTCAGAGCTCTCGGCCGCCTTCAACATCGCCAGAATGATCCGGTTTGCTTCCTGCCGATAGCCGTACTGGGCAAGCCCGTGAGCGATCAGGGAATTGTCGTGCGGCCACACGGTGCCCATGTGGTAGCCGATCGGGCTGTAGCCACGGTCCTGGGTCGAGGTGGTGCGCACGCCCCAGCCGGAGAAGAGGTGATCCGACATCAGCTGGCGCGCCACGACGGCGGCTCGGTCGGGCGGCACTATGCCGCTCCACAGCAGCTGGCCCATGTTCGAGGTCATCGAGTCGATCCGACGCTTGTCCCCGTCCAGCCCGACCGCGTAGTAGCCGCCCCGCTCGTCGATCCAGAAGTCCCGGTTGAAGCGCTGGCACAGCTGTTCAGCCTCGGCTCGTAACCGCTGGGCCAGCCCGGGGTCGTCGAGCGGGCCGTCGGCCAGCTCTGCCACGCGCAGCTTCGCGTCGTAGGTGTAGCCCTGGATCTCGCAGGTCGCGATCGGCAGCACCGGGATCGATCCGTCGGCGAACTGGATGCCGTCCCACGAGTCACGCCAGCACTGATTGCCCAACCCTTGCGACGACCGGGTGGCGTACTCGACATATCCGTCGTGGTCACTGTCGCCGTACTCGTCGATCCACCGCAGTGCCGCGTGCACGTTGTCGCGCACCTCGCGGACGAGTTCATTGTCGCCGGTGAAGCGCCAGTACTCCGACAGCAGGATCAGCCACAGCTGGGTGGCGTCAGCGGTCCCGTAGTACGGGTCGTACGGCTTGAGGCCGAGCTTGGTCAGCTCGCCGGTGCGGACCTCGTGCAGAATTTTGCCCGGTTCCTCGTCGCTGAAGTCGTCGATCTTGAGCCCTTGGTGCAGCGCCAGCTTGATGAGTGCTCCGTGCGCCAGATGCGGCGCGTAGCTCACCGTCTGATAGGCGGTGATCAACGTGTCCCGGCCGAAGATGCCGAGGAACCAGGGCAGCCCGGCGGCGGGCAGCACGAGCGGCTTGTCCCGTGGACGCACCTCGATCCGCAACGCGATCAAATCCCGCACCGACTTCTCGAAGGCATTGCCGAGCGTCGCGGAGTCCGTCTGCAGGCGCGGCAGCACCGCCCGCCACCGGGAGACGGGGTCGTCCGCGTCGCCGCCGAGGATCTCGCCGAACTCCCGGTGGGTGGGCAGCACGTAGTTGGGCCCGTAATGCAACGGCACATACAGCTCGCATTCCCACCCGCGGCCCGGATCGAGGTGGAGATCCCAGACCAGGTCATCGCCCTCTACCCTGGTGGCCGGGGGGTTCGCCTCGACCACCGTCCTGGCCTCGAACGATTCGTTGCGGTACGAGAAGTCCAGCCGCGAGCCGTCCTGGGCGTGCGCGCGGGTGATCTGCGCCGACCGGTCCCGTATCTCCTCCTTGATCTCCAGGATGTCCGCGAAGTCGTTTCCGACCGCCAGGCGGAGCTGGACCGACACCGGCTCCCGGGCCAAGCAGCGCACCTCGATACATTCGCGCATGCCCTCGCCGACGAAGCGACGCCGGCGGATGCCCAGAGTGTTCGCCGGAAGGCCGGGCAGATCGGGATTGCTCAGGAAGAACGCCGCCGAGTAATGGTCGACGGTGCCCGAGCTCAGGACGAGCAGGGGCTGGCCATTGACGGTGAGCTCCCATCTGCTGAGAAACCTCGTGTCGGCCCGCACCAGCCCACCGATCGAGTTCCGGGGGACGTCGCCCGCCTCGTTCGAGAACATGAAGGTGAGCCCGTCGAGCACCCCGATCGCGGCCGAGCCCAGATCTGGCGGCAGCTTGTGGACGGTCCGGCTCGGGATCTGCTCGTCCGCTGTCAATCCCGGTGTCGGATCGGCCGGGGTCGGACGTCGACCTGTCGTCGTCACGGCGAACCTCCGCAGTAGCCCGGCTCGGAGAGCTGCGTGTCCAGGTCGCGGGCCGCGCCGCCACTGATCTGCTCCGCCGATGTCGTGAGCGTGGCTCCGACGAGAGTCGCCGCCTCCGCCGCTGGCAGTCCCGCCCGCTTTCCTACCGCTTCGAGAAGCTCGGCGTGGTTCACGGGTTCTCCTTCCGCGCCGCACATCGCGTCCTCACTTGTGCGGCGACCAGCGCCGCTTACCCGAGCGCGGTCTGGCAAAACGGCCGCGTCACGCGGTTGGACGACGTCATCGGATACCGATGGGCCTACATCGGCCACGGTTGCGACCCACGCACCGTGGTCACCGACATCCCGCCGGACCGCTCCCTCCACGGAACGCTGTACCGGCGGCCGTCGAGCACGTCGACCATGATCTGCTCGTCCGGGCTGATCGGATCCAGGCTGTAGGTGCCCGGCAGGTCCTCGATCAGGTACCGCCGGTCGCCCGCCTCAAGGGTGCCGACGAATCGGGACACCGTTACACCGGGGTAGTTGCCCGTCTTGGCGTGCAGACCGGTCAGCGCGTTGAAGATGCTCGTCTTGCCGGTGTTCGGGCTGCCCGCCACGGCGGCGCCCCGTCGGCCAGCCCCACGATCGTGGCCCGACTGCCCGGGGGCAGGTCGGACAGCCGCCCCGCTGACCCGGCGGACGCCTCGACGGTACGCACCGGACGACCGGAGCGGGCGGCAGGACGTCTCAGCAGCACCAGCTCACCATAAGGCTCGCCTCACCTGTCAGGGCGTGTGACGAATTCCGGCGGCGGTGCTCTGTCCGCCCTCGGCGACGTACCGTGCGTGCGGGTGTCGACGTTCGGAAGGGGGTGGGCGGGGTGCGGGTGCTGGTCGTCGAGGACGAGACCGCCCTGGCGCAGGTGCTGCGCGCCGGCCTGGTGGACGAGGGTTTCGCCGTGGATGTGCAGCACACCGGGACCGACGGGCTGTGGGCGGCCACCGAGAACCCGTACGACGTGATTGTGTTGGACATCATGCTGCCCGGCCTGAACGGTTACGAGGTGTGCCGGCGGCTGCGGTCACAGGGTGTGTGGACGCCGGTGTTGATGTTGACCGCGAAGGACGGGGAGTACGACCAGGCGGATGCCTTCGACCTCGGGGCCGACGACTACCTGGTCAAGCCGTTCTCGTTCGTGGTGCTGGTGGCCCGGCTGCGGGCCCTGGTGCGCCGGGGCGCGCCCGCCCGGCCGGTCGTGCTGACCGCCGGGGACCTGACCGTGGACCCGGCCCGGCGACAGGTCAGCCGGGCCGGCCAGGCCGTTCGGGTCACCGCGCGGGAGTTCGCGCTACTGGAGTTCCTGATGCGGCACCGCGGTGACGTGGTGTCCAAACGGCAGATCATCGACAACGTCTGGGACGCCCACTTCGACGGCGACCCCAACATCGTCGAGGTGTACGTCGGCTACCTCCGCCGCAAGATCGACCAACCGTTCGGGCGCCGGGCGATCCAGACCGAGCGGGGCATGGGCTATCGACTGGCAGCCGACGGCGGCTGAGGATGGTCATCCGATGGACGCGCCAGCGTCTGGGGGTACGGCTGCGGTCGGCGCTGGCCGCCGCCGCTGTCGTGGGGGCAGCCTTCGCTGTCGGCGCGGCGGCGTTCGTCCTCATCGCTCGCGCGGATCTCGCCGGCAACGTGGATGCCGCCGCACGACAGCGGGCGGCCGAGGTGGTCGCGGCGGTGGCCGCCGGCGATCAGGACGCGCTCGCCCAGACGCTGAAGCCCAGCCCGGGCGAACAGACGTTGGTGCAGGTCCTCGACCCGTCGGGGCGGGTCGAGGCGGCCTCGGCCGCGCTCGGTGACGCCGCGCCGCTGTCCCCGCTGCGGCCCCGGCCCGGTCAGCTGCTGCGCGAGCAGCGGCTGCTGCCGTTCGCCGACGAGGACCCGTTCCGGATCGCGGCCGTTGGGGTGGCCACCGGCTCCGGCACCCGCACGGTGCTGGTGGCGCAGTCGCTGCGGCCGGTCAACGAGAGCACCGAGGCGGTCGCGGGGATCCTGGCCGCTGGGCTGGCGCCCATGCTGCTGGTGGTCGGCGCGGCGGTGTTCTGGTTCGTGGGGCGTTCCCTGCGTCCGGTCGAGGCGATCCGCCGGCGGGTCGCCGGCATCACTGCCCGTGACCTGCACGCCCGGGTGCCGGTGCCGGCCGCCCGAGATGAGGTCGCGGCGCTGGCCGAGACGATGAACCGGATGCTCGAGCGCCTGGAGACCGCCGCGGCGAGCCAGCGCCGGTTCGTCGCCGACGCCAGCCACGAGCTGCGCAGCCCCCTGGCCACCCTGCGCGCTGGCCTCGACCGCCTGACGCTGGCACCCGTACCCCAGGGGCACCGCGACCTGGTCGAGCTGCTGCGCCGCGAGACCAGCCGGCTCGGCGATCTCGTCGCGGACCTGCTGCTGCTCGCGCGCATCGACGAGCGGGGCGCCCCCGGGCGCCGGGACGACGTCGACCTCGACGATCTCGTCTACAACGAGCGGGAGCGGCTCGCCGGGCAGCACCCGGACCTCACCGTCCGGGTCGACCTCGCCCCGGTACGGGTGACCGGAGACGCCCACGATCTGGGTCGGGCGTTGCGGAATCTGGCCGACAACGCCGCCCGTCACGCCCGTACCCAGGTGACCCTGCGCGTGTCGGTGCGCGACGGGTGGGGATGCGTCGAGGTTACCGACGACGGACCCGGTGTCCCCGACGCCGACCGGGAGCGCATCTTCGACCGGTTCGTCCGTCTCGACGACAGCCGCACCCGCCCGGAAGGTGGCACCGGCCTCGGCCTCGCCATCACCCGCCAGGTCGTCGCGGCGCACGGTGGACGGGTGCGGGTGAAGCCGGGTCCGGGAATGACCGTCGAAATCCTCCTGCCTCGAAACGGTGACGTCGACCAGGGGTGAAGTCGGGCCTGGTCCGTTTCAGGCTCCTCTCAGGTGGCGGTTGTGAAGCTGGACGCCAGGCGGCCCGTGGGGGGCGGACCACCAGTTCCAGGGAGATTCATGAACTACCACCTGTTCCAGATCGTCAACGGCGCAGCCGGCCGCAGCGACCTCGTCGACGACGTCTTCGAATGGTCGGCGGCGTGGCTGATCTACGTCCTCGTCGCCACCGCGGCCGTACCTGTCCTGGCTCACCTGCGACACGGGCGTGCCGCCCTGATGCGCGTCGTCGCGTCCCTCGGGCTGGCCTTTGCCGTCGGGCAGGCCGTCGCCGCGCTCAGCACCGAGGTGCGGCCCTTCCAGACCCACACCGTGCACCAGCTGATCCCGCACGCCGCCGGAGCGTCGCTACCCAGTGACCACGCCACCGCGGCGTTCGCGGTGGCATTCGCCGTCGGGGCGTTTCTGTCCCGTCGATGGGGGGTAGCGCTGAGCGTGCTCGCCACCATCATCGGCTTCGCCCGAGTCTGGACCGGCGTGCACTACCCCGGGGACATCCTCGCCGGCGCGCTCATCGCCGCCGCAGCTGTCGCCACCATCGGCGTCGTCGGTCGCGCCTACGAGCGCCGTACCAGCCGCCGCCTCGACACCACCGCCTGAGCACCAGCCCTCGCCCCCTCGTTCCGGAGGTCATGCCATGTCCACGCCTCAGGCGCTACTCGCCGCGGGCCCCAGCTTCATCGACCCGGAATGGCTGATCTCCACCTTCGGGCTGATCGGGATCCTCGCGATCATCTTCGCCGAGTCCGGGGTGCTGATCGGGCTGTTCCTGCCCGGCGACTCGCTGCTGTTCACCGCCGGGCTGCTCGTCGCCGACAGCCGCTACCTGCACCAGCCGCTCTGGCTGGTCTGCCTGCTCGTCGTCGTCGCCGCCATCGCCGGTGACCAGGTCGGCTACCTGTTCGGCAAGCGCGTCGGCCCGAGCCTGTTCCGGCGGCCCAACTCCCGGCTGTTCAAGCAGGAGAACGTGCACCGGGCCAACGCCTTCTTCGCCCGCCACGGCGCCCGCTCGATCGTGCTGGCCCGCTTCGTGCCGGTCGTCCGGACCTTCACCCCTGTCATCGCCGGGGTCAGCCGGATGCACTACCGCACCTTCGTCACCTACAACGTCCTCGGCGGCCTGCTGTGGGGAACCGGCGTCACCGTGCTCGGCTACTTCCTCGGGCAGATCAGCTTCGTCAAATCGAACATCGAGTTCATTCTGATCGCCATCGTGCTGGTCTCCGTCGTGCCGATCGGCATCCAGTTCCTGCGCTCCCGCCGCCGCTCGGCAACCCCGGCCACCGAGGCGACGGTGTCCGGAAACGCCTCCCGTGCGGACTGAACGACCGCTGAGGCGACACTGACCGAATGACCTCGACGATGCTGGTGCTCGGGCCGAGACTCGCCGTCGCGCTGGTGCTGCTGACCGCTGCCGCGGCTGCCATCGCCACCGTCGGACGGCTCGGGCACGGCCGACAGATCGTCGTCGCCGCCGTCCGCGCCGCGCTGCAACTGGCCGCTGTGTCACTGGTGATCACCGCGATCGTCGGCTCGCTGTGGGCCACCGGTGCCTTTGTGCTGCTCATGTGCGCGGTCGCCGCCAGCACGTCGGGCCGGCGGATCACCGGTGGACCGTACGGCTGGTGGGCGGTTGTCCCGATCGCCACCGCCAGCCTGACCGTCGTCGCCGCCCTGCTGCTCGCCGGGCTGGTGCCCCTGCGCGGCATCGCGATCATCCCGATCGCCGGCATCCTGACCGGCGGCGCGATGACCGCCACCAGCCTCGCCGGGCGGCGCTTCAACGACGACCTGCGCGCCCGGCGCGGCGAGGTCGAAGCGGCACTCGCGCTGGGCCTGCTTCCCCGCGACGCCCGGCTGCTCGTCTGCCGCCCCGCCGCCAGCCAGGCACTCATCCCGGCCCTCGACCAGACCCGCACCGTCGGCCTGGTCACCCTCCCTGGCGCCTTCGTCGGCGTCCTCCTCGGCGGCGCCAGCCCGCTGACCGCGGGCATCACCCAACTGTTCGTCCTCGTCGGCCTCCTCGCCGTCGAAGCCACCGCCACGGTCCTCACCATCGAGGTGATGGCCCGGGGGCGGCTCCGTCCGCGCGAGGCGGTCAGCTGACGCCGTCGAACTGATTCAAGGTCGCCAGCAGGGTGTCCACCGCCGAGGCGCAGTCGCCCCGCACCGGACTCGACGCCCGCAGGGCCGTCAGGACCGCATCGATCTGGTCGTCGAGTTCGTGCCACCGTGCCGAATCGCGCGGCTTCAGGCCCGCCTCGGCGTCGTCCCAGGCGACCTCGAGATCCTTCGCCCGGGTCTTCCCGCCCACCAGGTCGTTCTGGGCGACCCTCTCCTTGACGTCGGTGACGATCACCGCGAACTTGCCCAGGTTGCCCAGCTTCGTGGTCGGATGAGCCTGCTGCGGGAGGGCCCTGGGGGCACCGGCCGGGCTACCGGGCTGTGCGGTCGTGATGGGCGCAGGCGCGGCGGTCGGTGTCGTGTCCGCGGCCGGCCGCAGCACGAACCCGGCCAACGCGACAGCTACGACGGCCACGCCGGCCCACAGGTAGTCCTGCCGGTAGCCGCCCAGCGGCCCCGCGCCCTTTACCGCCACCCCATGACGATTGACCAGAACCTGTTCACGGATGACGAGGACCACGATCGTGCCGAAGAACAGCAGACTGGTCACGCTCGCACCCAGCCCCAGACCGCCGAAATCCTTGTCCTGCGTCAGCAGGTCACCGAGCGAGGCGCCGAGCGGGCGGGTGAGCACGTACGCGATCCAGAACGTCAGCACCTGCCCGGCGCCCAGCCGGTAGGCCAGCCACGTCGCCGCGATCAGGCCCCCGAAAATCAGCACCCCGTTGCGGAATCCCAGGCTGAGTGCCTCGGTGGCGAGGTCACCAGCGGCGGTGCCGAGCGCGAACGTGGTGAGGATCGCACCCCAGTAGAACGCCTCGCGGCGCGGGGTGTCGATGGAGGTGATCGCGAGAGTACGTTCCTGCCGATACCAGACGGCGAACACGACCGCGAGGACCACCGCGAAAACAGCGGTACTGACATACAAGCTGACGCCCAGCGTGTCGGTGAACAAGTCGGTCAACTGCGTACCGACGATGCTCACCAACACCACACACAACCAGTAGATCCACGGCGTGTACGCGCGGGTCCGGAACTGGATGACGAGCGCGCCGACCAGCGCAACGATCATGACCGCGTCGGTGACGGCGGGACCCAGCCCGACGTTCACGGCCAGGTAATCCGCGAACGTCTCCCCGATCGTCGTCGACAACACCTTGATGACCCAGAACGTCGCGGTGATCGCCGGGACTTTCGTCAACCACCCGCGCGTACCCACCAGCCGGTCAGTGGCAACGGACACAACTCTTCCCTTCGTCGAGGACACTGACGCGAGCATGGAACGCCGACCCTGAAATCTCGCTGAAGACCTCACCCGCTCTTCGACCTCAGCGACCTCGAGAACCACTCCGCATGCGGCCCTCGCCGCCCGGTGGCCATCACCGAGGCGCGCAAGATCACCTGCGCAGCGTTCTGCGGGGTGACCAACGTCCCGCTGCGGAGCAGCTACGAGACGGTCAGGCTGGCGAGCGCCTGAACCCGACGCATATCTGCTCGGCATCCGGCGACGCCGAATCCGGCGATCGCTCGATCGAGGTGCTCGGTCGTGTCGAGCCCGAGGGCGGACCGCTGCCCCGCGGCGAGATGTCTGCCGAGTTCGTCATGGGCGCGCGCCAGCTCGTAGGGCATGTGACGGCGTTCGGCTTCGCGGGCCGCCTGGACCCACGCCCGCCGGGCGGGCTCGGCCCGGCCGTCGAGCCATCGGTACCAGCCCAGGCAAATGAGCGCTCTCGGGCGGGCCATGGGAAACGTGCGGGCGTAGCGGCGCAACCGGCGTAGGGCGATTCGGGTGCTGTCGCGCAGCTCGGCTGGGCTCGGTTCGCCCGCCCCGCGCTCCGAAGTGCGATGCGGGTCCGTCAGCTCGCGCAGCGCCAGACAGACCTCTGCAATTCCGGCGTGCGCCTCCAACGCGTACTGCTCGAACGACGGATGTGCGCCGATCAGGTGGTCGGCGGTGCGGACCGCCTGCCAGGCGCGCGACGGCTGCCCGGCGGCGAGGTGCCGGCGAGCGGCGGCGACGTGCAGACGGGCGGCGTCGATCCGGGCCGCCGCCGGCAGAAGCTGTGCGGCCTCTTCGGACCAGCCCGCCAGCGCCGGGTCGTCGGGGTCGGTGCGCAGGGCCGTCTCGATCAGGACGAGCAGAGCCCAGAGGTGGACGACGGGATCGCGGCGATCGCGGCCGGCGGCCAACGCCTCCGTGGCCTCTGCCGCCGCCTGCGCGTAGCGGGCGGTGAGGTACCGGCTGCCCGCGCTGATCAGAAGCACCTCGTCGGCCCACCGGTGCATCGGTGTCCGGCGCCGGAGTTTCAGGACCCGGTCCGCGCCGTGCTCGACGGCCGCCCAGTCGCCGACCCCGGTCCAGTGCAGCCCGCCCACGATGCCGACCCAGCAGGCGGTGAGCGGGTCGTCGGTGCGCTCCACGGCGCTGTTCGCGGCGCGAAGGTGGCGGCCCGCGAGCCGGTGCAACCCCACGGTGCCGACGATCATCCCGAGACCGGCCTGCGCCCGCACGATCAGATCGAGGTCCCCGGCGCGTTCGGCGGAGTTCAGCGACGAGATCGAGGCCGCGAGGATCGGAACGTGCTCGTCGAGCACCCAGTAGACCTCGGCGATGGCGAAGCAGGCGGCAGCGCGTTCGCGGGCCGCCTCGCGCCGGTCCGCACGGCGGTCGACGACACCGCCCGGCCGCAGGCCGTGAAGCGCCCGGCGCGCCACCTGTGACGCGAGCATCCCGATCCGACCCGTCGTCGACACCGGGACGCGGCCGCCCAGGAGGTCCAGTGCCCGCTCCAGGTGGTACCGCGCGGCGTCCGCCTCCCCGAGCTGCTGGTGCGTCTCGCCGAGCATGCGGTGCCAGCGGGCCCGCTGGAGGGTCGTGACGTCACGGTTCAGCGCCGCGCGGAAGAAGGCCTGGGCCTCCCGGAACCAGCCCAGGCGCTGGTACGCCGCCCACAGCCGGACCAGGTGGGCGTCGAGGGTGGTCGGGTCGGCGTCGAGGATGAGCCAGTCGGTGGCGGCACGCAGGTTCTCCTGCTCCATCTCCAGACGAGGCCCGCCGTCGGCGCGGGCCTCGCCCTCCAGGGGCAGCAGCGCGATGTGGTGCTCGGCGTGACGCCATCGCGTCCGCGCCTCCTCCGCGGGGTCCGCGGCGAGGCTCTCGGCGGCGTACTGCCGGAGCAGCTCGTGCATCTCGTACCGCCCGTCCTCGCCGACCGCGATCAGCGACTGGTCGACGAGGCCGGCCAGCATCGGCAGTCCGGCGCCGGCCACGGCCTCGGCGGAATCGAGGTCGAAGCTGCGGCGCAGCACCGACAACCGACCCAGGGTCCGGCGTTCCTCGGCGGTCAGCAGCTGCCACGACCAGTCGATCACGGCGCGGATGCTGCGGTGTCGCGGCTCCACGTCGGGTGCGCTGGTCTCCAGCAGTTCCAGCCCGTCGGCGAGACGATCGGCGATGGCGGTCGGACCGGCGGAGCGTACCCAGCGGGCAGCCAGCTCAATGGCCAGCGGCACACCGCCGACCAGCCGGCACACCCGCCCGGCCCCCTCGGCGTCGTCGACGGCGGCAAGGCTGGGACGCAGCAGCCGGGCCCGCTCCTGGAAGAGCTGCACCGCCTCGTAGCCGGCGGCGTCCGCGTCGGCCTCGGGCGAAGGGTAAGGCAGGCCGGGCACCTCGACCAGCCACTCCACACCCAACCCCAGCGGTCGCCGGGAGGTCACCAGCAGCTGCACACCCGGTGCTCGCCGCAGCAGTTCGGCGAGCACTCCTGCGGCGTCGCGGAGATGCTCCAGATTGTCGAGCACCAGCAGCAGCTCGCGGCCGGCCACGTGCTCGGCGAGCAGGTCCAGCGGTTCGCGAGGCACGGCCAGGTCGATCTCGAGCGCGCGGGCGAGACCGGCGACGACCAGATCGCCGGCCTCCGCCGGCCGGGCCGGTCCGGTGCCGACGAAGGACACGAACACCGTCCCGTCACGACGACGCCCCCGCCGATACGTGGCGACCTCCACCGCCAGCCGGGTCTTGCCGATCCCGCCGGGGCCCACGAGCGTCACGAGCCGGCAGGTGGGATCGTCGAGGAGCTCGTGCAGGCGCGTCAGCTCCCTCTCCCGACCGATCAGCGCGGTGAGCGGGCGAGGCAGATCGTTCGATGGCGACCCGGTCGTTGGGGACGGGTCCTCCCGCCCGGCCGCCGGGAGCGGATCGACACCAAGCGCGGTGAACTCGCCGGTGGTGGCGATCTCGTCACGCAGCGCGAGCGTGTCCGCCGCCGGTTCGATGCCCAGCTCCTCCCGAAGGAGATAGCGGCAGGTCTCGAACTGGGCGAGTGCGGCGCTACGCTGACCGCCCACGGCCAGGAACCACATCAACGCCCGGTGCGCCTCCTCGTGGAGCCGCTCCAGCTGTAGCAGGCGGCGGGTCACCTCGATCCCGCCGGCAGCATCCCGCCGGTCTCGGGCCCGCCGTACGGCACGGTCCATGAGCGCGAGCATGTCTGCGCGAACAGCGGCACGCCGCTCGGTCAGCCAGTCATCGAAGAGCGGTGCTCCCGGGACGCCGAAGCCCTCGAGAAAGTCGCCTCGGCAGAGCGGGACGGCCGCCAGCAGCTCGTCATCCTCCCCGTGGGAGGCAGCGACCCGGCTCACCTCCGCGACATCGACCCACACCCGGCTGCTGTCGGCCAGCCCTATGGTCTGCCTGCTCGCCGCCACCTGCTCCGGGACGGCCCGGCGCAGCTTGCTCAGCACCAGCCGCAGGTTGGCCCGGGCGGTCGCCTCCGGGAGGTCGCTCCAGAGCAGACCGGCCAGCGCCGAGCGTGGGTGTGCGGTGCCGGTGACCGCCAGATAGACCAGGAGCGCGGTCGCCTTGGCGGAGGCCAGCTCCACCAGGGGACGCCCATCGACCGTCAGCTCGGCGCCGCCGAGCACCCGGACACGCAACTGTTGGTTCCGCATCGCCACCACCGCCGTCCGGAAGGAACTTTACCGCTTCCCACGCTGCGAAAACGGTCGGGAAACGGTCCGCACACGGCAGCTCCCTACGGTCGGGTCATGAGTGTCAGAACCCGGCTCACCAGCGGCGAGCTGGTGCCGGTGCCGACGGTGAAGGAGTCACCATGGCAGTCGTCCACCCGTCCCGCAGCGACCTGCCCGACGTCCAGGTCGGCGGGACCACCGTGCCATCGCTCGTACTGCGGCACGCCGGCCGCCTCGGCGACAAGCCGGCCCTGATCGACGGCGCGACCGGCCGCACGATCAGCTACCGGCAACTCGCCACCGGGGTGGAGCGGGTCGCTGCCGGCCTGGTCGCCCGAGGGTTCGCGCCGGGTGACGTGCTGGCTCTCTATAGCCCCAACCTGCCGGAGTACGCCCTGGCGGCCTACGGAACGATGGCGGCCGGTGGCGTCGTGACCGGCGCCAACCCGATGCTCACCGTCGAGGAGCTGAGCGGCCAGCTCGCCGACGCCGGGTCGCGACTGCTGGTCACCGTGCCGCCGTTCCTGGACCGCGCGGTGGCCGCAGCCGAGCGCGCCGGCCTCGACGAGGTACTGGTCCTCGGGGACGCGGAGGGCGTGACGTCGTTCCGCGAACTGATCGCCCACCATCACCCGCCAGCGGAGGTGGCGAGCGACACCGACAGTGGGCTTGCTGCCCTGCCGTACTCGAGTGGCACCACCGGCCTGCCCAAGGGAGTGGAACTGACCCACGCGAGCCTGGTGACGAACGTCCGCCAGAGCCAGGCGGTGATGGGTTTCCGTGAGGACGACGTGGTGCTCGCCGCGGCGCCGTTCTTCCACGTCATGGGGTTCAACGTCGTGCTGCCGTGCAGTCTGGCGGCCGGCGCCACAGTGGTCACCCTGGCCCGCCTCGACTTCGAGGCTTTCCTTCAGGCGATACAGGAACACCGGGTGACGGTCGCGATCGTGTCACCGCCGATGGCCATGGCGCTGGCCCATCATCCACTGGTGGACGAGTACGACCTGTCCTCGCTGCGGAGCCTCGGCGTGGGTGCGGCACCTCTCGGCGCCGACGTGGAACACCGGTGCGCCGAGCGGCTCGGCTGTGTGGTCAGTCAAGGGCTCGGCATGACGGAGGCCACCGCCATGGTGGCCGTCGGTCCACTCGACCAGCCGCGGCGCGGGTCGGTCGGTCGTCTCGTGCCGAACACGGAGGCGCGCGTCGTCGACCCGGACAGCGGCGCCGACCTCGGTGCCGGGCGCGCCGGCGAACTGTGGATCCGCGGCCCGCAGGTCATGCAGGGCTACCACCACCGCACGGAGGCCACGGCAGCCACCGTCGACGTCGACGGGTGGCTGCACACCGGGGACCTCTGCTACTTCGACGACGACGGCTACCTGTACGTGGTCGACCGGCTCAAAGAACTGATCAAGTACGAGGGGTACCAGGTCGCGCCGGCCGAGTTGGAGCACCTGCTCCTCGCCCACCCGGCGGTCGCCGACGTGGCCGTGGTGCCACGGCCCGACCCGGACGCCGGTGAAGTGCCGGTCGCGTACGTGGTTCTGCGGGGACCGGCGACGGCGGACGAGCTTCTGACCTATGTGGCTGAGCGGGTCGCCCCCTACAAGCGGCTCCGCGCGGTCCGGTTCACCCCGTCGGTGCCGCGGGCGCCATCCGGCAAGCTCTCGCGCCGGGTGCTGGTCGAGGCCGAACGGGCCGGATCGGAAGAGGCACGGACAGCGGACGGCGGGCCGCGATGAACATCCTGGTGGCCGGGGCCGTCGGTCACGGCCCCACAACGCTCGCTGCCTTCGACGCCGCGCTGGTGGCGGCCGGTGTGGCCGACCGGAACCTGATCTACCTCAGCTCGGTGCTGCCACCGGCCAGCCTCGTCGAGCAGGTCGACCGGATCGGCCGTACACCGGGTGGTTGGGGTGACCGGCTGTACTGCGTGGTGGCCCAGGCGCGGACGGCGGTGCCGGATGCACAGGCCTGGGCCGGTCTCGGGTGGGTGCAGGACGCGTGCGGACGCGGGCTCCTGGTGGAACACGACGCCGAGGACGAGGCGAGCCTGCGGGGGCTGGTGACCGCCTCCCTGGACGCGCTGTGCCGCAACCGCGGCGTTCGTTTCCCGACGCGTGGCATCGAGGTCGCGGGAGCTCGCTGTACCGGGCAGCCGGTATGCGCGCTGGTGGTCGCGGTGTTCCAATCGACGGCCTGGGATCCGGGCCGACGAGCGGCCAGAGCGGCGGCACCGGTATGAACGCGGTCGGTGCGGCGCAGGTGGGTCGACCGGCGACCCGCCGCAAGTTCTGGAACTGGGTCGTCAGCCTCGCCGCCACCGCCGCATCGGCCTACGCCCTCGAGGTGAGCGTGGTGGCGACCGGCGGGTGCCTGGTGGCGTCCGGCCTGCTCAGTGGCCTCGACCACCGGGAGGCGGTGGCGTTCCTGGTCGCCAGCTACGTGCTCTGGGGGTTCGGCCTTCGTGCCGGTGTGCGGGCCAACGGGACGCTCCTGGCGACGACGGACACCAGCACCAACGTGCTGTCCAAAGCGGCGTACGACCTGCTCCGGCGCAGGACGAGCGGCGGCCGTGCACCGCGCCTGGCGGCGGCCCTCGGGTACGCAGGTACGGAGGTCGCCAAGGAGGTGCCCTACTACGCGGGCGCGTTCGGGGTGGCCGCCTTCAGCGACTCGATCACCTCCAACGAGGCACTCGTGTTCCTCGGCGGCGCGAACCTCGGCGCCGCCCTGTACGAGTACGGCCTCGCCCGTCTCACCCGAGCCGTGCTGCGGCGTCGCCGCCGGTACGCGTCATTCGACACGGACTGGGTACCAGCCGACTACCTCGCCGACTACTACCGCACGATCGAACCGGACGAGATCGCCACCATCGCGTTCCTCGTCGAGGCGATGCGCCACGCGGACCGCGGTCAACCCGTGTTGTTCTTCGGGGTGGGCCCCACCCTGCACCACGTGTTCGCGGCCGCCGAGGTGGCATCGGAGATCCATCTGGGCGACTACCTCCCGGCGAACCTCGGCGAGATCCAGCGGTGGATAGACCGGGATCCCGACGCCCACGACTGGCGACCGTTCGTCCGTTACACCCTGCGGTGCGAGGGGGTCCGCTGCCCGACCGACGAGGACGTGGCGACCCGCGAGGATCTCACCAGGAACAAGATCACTGCGCTGATCCGTGTGGACGGCCGGCAGCCCCACCCGGTGGACCGCCGCTACGCGACGGTGGTGAGCGCCTACTGCGCGGACTCCGCCACCGAGGACCGGGCGGTCTGGCAGCTCTTCATGCGCCACATCACCGACCTGGTCCGGCCCGGAGGTCTCTTCGTCACCGCGGCCCTGCGCCGATGCCGCGGCTACACCGTCGGGGGACGCACCTTTCCCGGGGCGGATGTCGACGAAAACGACCTCCGGGCAGTGCTGCGGCCCGAATTCGGGCCGCTGGACGGATCGATCGAGGTGCGGCAGGTCGCCCAGGAGCTGTCGCACGGCTATTCGGCGATCGTCCTGTGCCGGGCCCGCAAGCACCCAGGTTGGCGGCGAGCGGTTCAGCTGGCCTGACCCTGATCGGCGCCGCGACCACAGTGCCCCTGGTCGACGGCCGGGAATGCCGCTACGGCTGTCCGTCCCGGTTGACCAACGACGCATACGAGGGCGCACGCGCGGCGATGCGAGACTTCGTCGGTGGGCGCCCTGACGACGTCGTCTTCCTCGCCCCGGCGGACCTGACACGCGACAACGACGACCAGCCACCGCGCGGCTGATGGCGACCTGGCCGGACCCCCCCCGTGGGAGGCGGCGCCCAGCCGGGGGAGCGGTCAGCCCCACATGATCTTCGATGATGTGCGCGGTGTGTGCTCTTTAGCGAATGCCAACCGGGTGAACCGGTGTCAAACGCGGGTCACCGCGGCCGATCGCTGGTCGCAACCCGGGGTTCGTGCGCTCAGGGTGTGGTCCTGGGCTGGGAGAACGGGGATCCGGGAAACGTGGGTGAACGTGGGCGACTCCCTGCCACCCCAGGTGAACCCCCAGGTCGTTACACTGACCACTCGCGCCCCCGTAGCTCAGGGGATAGAGCATCGGTTTCCTAAACCGTGTGTCGCAGGTTCGAATCCTGCCGGGGGCACGTTACAGATCTGCAACAGCCGGCCGGATGCTTACCGTTCGTGGCTGCTTCGATTTTCCGCATAGACTCGTGGCGGCTTGGAGGCGGTTGGTGAGCCGCCTGCCCGAACCTGGCGCATCCTGGCTGGCCGTGCACCACCGCGTCGGCGTCGTCGAGCAGGCCGAACACTTCGGCGATCGCCTCGTCGTCAGGCTGACATATCGCACGCCTGTGCGGTTATCCGTCTTGGCTAGGTAGCCGTGCCACCCGCGGTGGATGCAGGAATCGAGCCGCGGCATGCCTGTCGGCCCGGAGCGGCCGCTGTGCGGGCGCCCTAAGCCCGCAAGCCTGAGCACGACGGCGGTCGCCCATGACCCCTTCATGCTTCAAGCGGTCGTCTCGAATGCTCGCCATGGACTATCACACCCGTCCATGCATTGCGAGGCCCCACCGGTGCTGTAAGCCGTCGGGCGCTGCTGTGCGCGCCTTGGCGACGGCGGTCGCGAGTCGCTCGCCGGCCGCAAGTGCCGTTACCACCTCGGCAACCACGGCGGCCGTTGATATCGTCGGTAGCGGCCACAGCCCGCCGACGACCGCGGAAACCCCGCTGATCATCATGGCAGCGGGCAGATTGATCGGAAACGACACCGGAGGCGCGTCCAGCGACCGGCACGACGCCACCAGCGCGGCACGCCCCCGGACGGCTTTCGCTAGTTGCAGCGCCGACAGCGATCCGATGCCGTGACCGGTGCGGAAGTTCAGACCCTTGCCACCGCCGTGTGCGAACACCAGTAATAGATCGCTCGGCGTGGTTAATTCGATGCCCAACTGGTCGCGCACCTCGATTTGACCCGAGTGGGCTGCCGCGTTCAGCGCGTCCCGTACTACATCGGCCTCCGTCATGTGGGGTTCGACCAGGGCCGTTACGCTGCGTACGACGCCGTCGAACGCTGGCAGTCGGGCATAGACCGACAGCGAAGGCGCCATGCTCACCACGGTGTCTCGAAACATCGATGCCGCCTGCCAGGGGACCGACCACAGTGCGCCGTCCGGAACGATCAGCACAGACTCGAGACCATCGCTGGCTAGTCGGTCGAGCAGCGCCGTAGGCAGGAGTGCGTTCACCAACTCGTCTACGTCAGCGGCTGTCACGGCCGACATGGCCACCGGTTCGCCACGTGCGACGGCATTGAGCAGCGCGGTGTGCCGCGCGTTGAGTATGGTCGACTTGACCGCGCCGGCATCAGGTGGCTCGATGAAGAAACTCAGCACAGCGCCGTGTCGCGCCGCGAACATGCGTTGGCGGCGCATGATCAGGACATGGCGGCCACCCAGCCCGCGAATGCAGGAAGGCAGGTCGGGCCAAACGGGGTGCGTCTGCGCCGCCGCAGCAAGTCTGGCCTGCGTGACGGCCGGCAGGTCGCCGTCCTGCGCCCCCAGCGCCACCTCGGATAGTCCGGCGTCGGCCAACGCCTCCATGAGCTCAGCGAGAACGTTCACGGAAGCAGGCGTCGCGTCGGTCTTCAACAGATCGGCGACCACGTCTATGCCGGCTCTGGCCACCGGGGGTACTTGGCCGTAGCGTTGCCGACCTCGCAGTTCGGCGAGCGCTATCGTGAGCCCCCGCCGGGCGCCGTCTACGTCCACGTCGGGACCCGACATCGCGGCTACAGCGGCTTGCAGACCACCGATGAGGGTGTCGCCGGTGTCACGGTGTACGTCGGCGAACTCATTCGCCAGCGCCGCCGCCGCGCTCTGGCGATCACCGGCGCGGACCGCTTCGCCCACTATTGACATGGTCCGGTTGGCGTCCGGATGAAGGGTCGGTCGCAGTTGCTCGGCCTGCCGGGCCCTGGGATCGTCGGGTGGTAGACGATCGGTTATTGCGTAGGCAGCGAGCACATCTGCGCGATCCTGCGTGAACAGCGCGAGTGTCAGTCTGGCTGCCGCCTCCTGCGACGGGGTAAGTTCGGCGCGGCGGGAAATGGCTCGCTCCGCAGCCCACCGACCCAGCCGGTCCTGGTCGATCCGCTGTGCCGAGATCGCGACAGCAACAAGATCCGGTCCCGGCCGATCACTTGTCCTCCGTTCGACGAGCAGCGCAAGCGAAACGGCGGCGAGCAGCACCTCTGCGGGAAGGATGCGGGCCCGCAACAGCGCGCGGGCGGAGGCGACCGCCTCTCGGGCGAGCGCAGTGGTCAGGTCAGCATCGGGCCGATATGCGGCATAGACGCCGCCGACGGCCGCCGTCAGTATGTCGACGTCATTACCCTGCGTCTGGAGGCTCAGTAGGATCCTGCGGGCCGTCTCGGCGTCGGAGGGTTGCCCGTAGCCGAGGCAGTGGCGGCACAGCACCTCGGCAAGCGCCGCAGGCAACACATCGTCGGGGGCCACGAGTCGATTCTGCCGCACGGGAGGCGTGTACCCGCGCCTGCTCCCAGGTGCGGTTGGTGATCCGCATACCAGCGGACATTAACCTCCATCCCTCGCCAACAGTTGACCAACGTGTCGCTCCTCTTGCTGATCTTGTTGTCGGCCGACAGTGGCGGCGTGGATGCGGCGCCTGTACTGCGGCGTCCGCGCGCCCTGCGCCGGCAGCCGAGAACCTTCGTAACGAGCGAAATGGCGGCGGCGGTGGTGCCGAGAGCGCCGGTGATGATCGAGACCCACTCCTGCATGAGTGTCCTTTCTCGCGTTGTAGATGTCAGCATGAGCCGTGGTGCGTACCACGCAGCGTGCGCTGGTGTGCGCTCTTCGGCCATGGCCCGCTGAGGTGGCCATACGTCGCCGCACAGCGCACACTAGGGACACGAACAGAGCACGCTCCTCACGGAGGTCGTCGTAGCCGCATGGGCGAAAACCGAGGCCAACCGATCGATACCTCCGGATGGCCGCAGGGTGGCGCCCATCGCGCGTGGCTGTCCTTCTGCGAGGATCTGCATCGCCGCAACGGCTTCCCCAGCCGCCGAGAACTGGCCACCGCCATGGGCCTGACGTCTGCCACACGGGTGAATGACATTCTTCGGGGACGCCGCTGGCCAGCCGACGAGGAACAGGCGCGGCGCCTACTGATCGCGCTCGGCGGCGTAGCCTCCGAGATTGACCAAGGTCTGCGCCGCTTTCGGGAAGCTCGTCGCGTGCGCCGGCCTGCGCCGCCGCAGAACAGTCAGGGCGACGGCTACCTGCAACCGATCCCGGCGGCGGACACGCGCGAGGCGGCGATCCCACGCCGGTCTGTTGCCGAGGCGCCGGTGGTGCCCCGACAGCTTCCACCGGCGCCGCGCACATTCGTGGGACGTGCCGATGAACGTGCCGAACTGGACGCTGTGTTGCGTTCCGTGACCGAGCACTCCGCCGTTTCGGCGACGATCATCACGGTGGACGGAACTGCGGGTGTGGGCAAAACGAGTCTGGTCGTGTGGTGGGGTCACCAGGTTCAGGACCGTTTTCCCGACGGCACGCTGTTCGCCGACCTGGGCGGCCACGGTCCAGGCGCCCCAGTGGAGCCGTCCTTGGCGCTCAGCGCGTTCGTACAGGCTCTCGGATTGCCGGAGCACCGCGAGCCACGCGGGCTGGATGCCCTGGTCAGAGCCTACCGGTCTTTGCTCGCAGGGCGACGCGTCCTGGTTGTGTTGGACAACGCCGCGGACGTGGATCAGGTCAGGCCATTGTTGCCCACGTCCACCGGTTGTCTGGCCGTGGTCACCAGCCGTGGTGTGTTGACCAGCCTGTCCGTCGTCGAAGGTGCCCATCGGATCGGCATCGGTTTGTTCACTCAGCACGAGGCCGAGGAGTTGGTTCGTGTATCCGTGGGAACGGACCGCGCGGCTGCCGAACCCTCTGCTGTTGCCGAGCTCGTTCGGTTGTGTGCGCGCTTACCCTTGGCGTTGCGTGTGGCGACGGCTCGTATTGCCACCCGGCGGCGCGTGCCGATAAGCGATCACGTGGCCGACCTCGGCCAAGCCGGCCAATTGCTGGAAATGTTGGGCTGCACCGGCGACGAGCGCATCGCGGTGCGCACGCTCTTCGACTGGTCGTACAAGCAGCTCGATGCTGCACAAGCACGGTTGTTTCGCCGCCTCGGACTGCATCCAGCTCTGGAATTCAGCGAGTACGCCGCCGCCGCGCTCACCGGGGTCGACAAGACAACGGCCTACCGCAGGCTCGAGTCGCTGGTCGATCTTCATTTGGTGGAGACGGTCTACCGGGGGCGGTATCGCATGCACGCGCTACTGCACGTTTACGCTGCGGAGCGTGCAGCCACGGAGGACCCCGCATACAAGCGTCATGAGGCCCTCGTAGCAGTGCTCGACTGGTATGCGTACACCGCAACGACCGCGGACCGGCTGGTCTTTCCCGCACATCCGGCTGTCGACGTCACTTTGAAGCCAGTCCCTGTGCCATCGCCGTGCACGGACCGCGCCAGCGCGTGGGCGTGGTTGACCAGGGAGTACTCCACTCTGCTCGAGGTGCTGAGCCACACTTCGGACCACGGCCGGCACCAGACGACGGTCGTGCTCGCGGCGGCGATGAGGTTCCTCGCATTGAAGCCGCCCGCATTGTGGCAGGCGCGTCTGGAGGCTGATTCCTACGGTCTGACCGCTGCGAAGGCCATCGGCGACCGTATGTCGGAGGCGATCTTCTATCGTCGTCGGGCGGATACCTATCAGATGCTCGGACACTGGGAAGATTCAAAGGCCGATCTCGAGCGGAGTCTAGCGCTGGCGACCGCGGAAGAGGACTCTGTGCTGCGCGGCGAAGCATTGTGCGGCCTGGGGCGTAACTACAAACTCCAACGACGTTACGAGGAAGCACTAGTCTGTTACCAGCAGGCGCTGCCGTTGGTCCGGGGCACACGCACCGGCTATGTCGAAGCGGTCGTCGAGTCGAACCTCAGCCAGCTCTGCATACAACTGGGCCTTCTCAAGGACGCCGTCCGGCATGCCGAACGCGAGCTGCGGCTCCGACGCCATTCCGGGGATGTCGTGGGCGAGGCATACGCTATGCATGGCCTTGCCACCGCATGGCAGAAGCTCGGTGACCACGCGGCCGCGGCGAGGCTCGGCGAGCGAGCCGTCGAGATCTTCCGGTCGGCCGCGGGCGTCGAGCGCTACCTGGCCTCCGCGCTCGAAACTACAGCGGAAGCCCTCATATGCCTGGATGCTCCGGAGCGGGCTGCGATGTACTTGCATGAGGCAGCGGCAATACTTGCTGACACCGACGACCCGCGTGCCAACGACCTGCGGCTGCGCGCGTGTGGGCTCCGCCGTAGCCAGTTGTAGTGCGTTGGCCTGCGTTGACCGGTCACCTCCGTGACCGGCACGACGGACAACGCGGATATGGCGTGTCGAGTGCGATGACCGGCACGCTTGTCAGATCGACGAGGTTGAACGCGAACTCCCGGTTAGTTTGCAGCGCGGGGACGCCAGTGATCAAACTAATCGCGGCGTGCGCCGCGAAGTTCCCGGCGAACCCGGCGCTGGTCGCGTTAGCCGCCTGCTCGTAGGCGGAAGCGATGCCGGGTATCCATTCGGTCCGTTCAGGTAGCTCCTCCTGACGCGCCTGCCTCGCGGCCGGTAAGCAATCGGAGCACGGTCCCGCGCTCGGGCGATACAACCCGACGGTGACCAACGGACCGTGGTAGCCAGCGTGGACCCATGGCGTGCCGGTGTCAAGGCACGCGCGATTCGTCCAGGAGCGGATGTCCCGAGGCCGGTCTGCCGCGAGCACCACGACATCGAAGCCCGCAGCAAGGTCACGCAGGGCCTCCGGACCGTCAACGTCACGGCACTCGCCCGTGACCTCGACAGAAGAGTTGTACGTGCGCAACCTGGGTACCGCCACGTCGATCTTGAGCGTTCCGACGTCCGCGTCGGCGTACAGGATCTGTCGGTTAAGGTTGGACCGCTCAATAACGTCGCGGTCGACGCAGTGAAGCCGCCCGACGCCGGATAGTACGAGGTTCAACGCGACGACGCACCCGGCTCCGCCGATACCCACGAGAGCCACCTTCGCCCCACCCAGCAGGACCTGTGTCTCCCATCCTGTACGGCGTGGTGTCAGATCCATCCACTGAGACAAGGCCCGGCTCCGGCCGTAACGCCGCCGGGCCGCCGGGGCCAGACGACTCGCCGGTTCGTCGGCATCCTCGACATGCCCCGCGATCATCAGGTCCTCGATGGCGGCACGCACCAAGCGCTGAGACCGGTGGGGGAACAACCGCGTCAGTTCTTCCGCCACCTCGTCGGTGGTCCGCGAACCGTCCAGGAGGTTGAGCAACTCCCACGCCCACCCGTCGGGATCGATCAGGTCACGCCTGATACCTGGTACGAGTCCGCCGATCCGGATAAGGCTCGGGCCGTAGCGGACGGGACGGTGCGGGTACTTGATTCTCGGCCGGCGCATCGTGGCCTCTACGAGTCGACCGTGTCGGGGCAGTACATCGCCTCGTACTCGGACTCGACGAACGTGAGGACCATGAACCCGGGCGTGGTTCGACGCGCCGCCTGGTTGTGGCGAGCCGGGTAAACTGCGGTCGTCGGGGAAACAGTCAGTTCGGAAGGACTCCGATGAGGCCGCAGGCTCATGAATTCGGCGGACAGGTCCATCGCGGCTTCTCCATCGCTACCTGGGTCCGTGACTCCGTGTCGCGAACGGCAACCATGGAGAACCTCCCAGCGTTTCCGCGCGTTTCCGTGTTTCCGTAGGTTTTCGCTTCTTTCCAGAAAAGCATAGAAAGGCGATCCGGCCGGAGTGGACGATTTGGCAGCCGCACGAGCGGCACACAATGCCGCTGTTGCTCGTAAGGACGAAGCCCTCGCGAACCTGAGGGAAGCAGGCATCCAGGCGAGGCTTGCAATTGATGAGCTGGACGACACGCTGGGCAACATCGCGAAGAAGAACGGGTTGCTTCCAGCCACGTTGACGAGGTTGAATCCAAGCCGGATAGACGGTTCGTGGAGCCCACACGGAATCGAGATCTACGAGACGATCGACAAGATCACTTACGGTAGGTACCGGCTTGTCGAGTTGCGTCGAGCATTCGACAACGCCAAAGAGGAAGCGAAGCGTGCGGAGACGACCGTCTCCCTTGCGGAGGCGCGGACGGACGGGAAGCACGCCGCGCGAATGGCCTCGGCCACCGCTCAGGCGGTGGACAGTCAACTGGTGATCGACGATGTGCTGGTCGACCGGCGGTCTGACCGAGTCGTGCTCGACGTCAGGGTGCGCAACGCCGGAGAGCGTGCAGTCAACATCACCCGCGTCGCGGTCAGGATCACTGAGCGGACTCGGTTCCTAGCCTCGTACCCGGTGACCGCCCACTACGATCTGCGGGTGGATGGCGACTACAACGAGGTCGATGTCGCTCATCACGTCAAGCCGGACGACGTGGACAGGTTTACGCTCACGCTTGGGTTCGCGGAACCAGAAATCGGTCATGTGTTCACCGCGGAGCTGGTCGTGCGCTTCAACCGCGACCACGTCGCCGTCTCGACGTCCTTCACCTTCGACTCCTGCTTCGAATGACCCGCGAATACCAGAACTCGCAGATCGGCGAGATCACTGCGACTATGACGGCGGTGTGCACGCTCCTGGTGCGCCGATGCCTTGGCACGGCCAGGCTCGCGGACGCCGACGCGGCTCGCCGTCTCTCGCGGCACCTGGTGCAGATCGGCGCACCAACGGAGATCATGGCCATCGCTACCGTCGGGGTGTGGGCCGGATATCGCCCCGATGACGAGCTTGATGACGACGTACTGCGTGAGGTTGCCGAGGTGACCAGAGTGGTCGCGGGGTCCTACGAGCACGAGGGCCTGACCATGCTGGCGGCGGTGACCCTGGTTCTCCTCGTACGTCGAGGATGCTCGGACAACCCGGCGTACGACCTGGTGCTCGCGGCGCAGGCACTGTGGTCGTCGGAGCACCACGACCTGGCGGCGTCGGCCTGCCGCGACGCGCTCGCGTCGCCGCCGCTTGCGCCGCTCGACGAGGCAACGGCGCTCATGCTTCTCGCCCGGATCACCAACGACGCGGACGACGTCGCGCGGCTACGCGCGGCAAGCAGGGAATGGCCGGCCGACATCGCGGCAAAGGTAGACGTCCACAACGTGGTGGTGCGCTCTGAAAGCCGAGACGACCGGCTCTGGGACCGTGCCCGCGACGCCGCCATGCGCGGTGATCGGCCCGAGGCGGGGCGCCTGATGACCGAAGCAACCGCCTACCTGCTCGATCAGAGCTCTCGGGACCGGGACTTTCTGGAGGGTCTCCGGCGCGCATTCCTCGCGATGTCGAGGCCGGTGGTCGATGTCGGGAACCTTAGGAGGGGGCTCATCGAAGTCATCCGGCAGGTGCGCGCCCGGCAGCGGTTCGGGAATATACCGCCCGCCGCGCGCAGCGCGCTGGAGCTGCTGATCCTCATTTTAATGAGCGACGAGAACGAGGCCAGGGGCAGCGTACTCGCCGAGTTGCTGGAGGCGCTCGCCGACGCGGGCCTCTCTGAGGTCGACCTGCCGATGTCCGAGGGGCTGCCCCACGTTGCCGAGGCCGATCTCGCTGAAAAGGCAAGGCATTTCTCGCTGTGGCCGGACCTGCGCGCGTGCGTGGACGGCCTGGGCGGCAACTTCTGCTTGTTGACCCGCAGGGTCGGCGGAGGGCGCTCAACCGCCGAGCGGTGGATCACGATGTTCATTTCTCCACCAGACGGCGTCCTAATCAGGTCGCACTCCCTCGCTCCGGAGCGCGCCGCCGTCCTGGACCGGTTGAATCCCCGCACCGGGCCGGTCTCCCACCTCTCCCAGACCGAACTCGACGATATCGTGAACGCGTTCCTGCACCGCAAGGCTGTAGACATGCTGCTAGCTCAGCCGGCCAGGGGCCTAGTCGTGATACCGGACGGACCGCTGTGGAGCGTCCCCTGGCAGGCAACGTCCCTCCTTCGGTCCAGACCCACCACCATTGCGCCGTCCATGACCCTCTACTCCACACTACCCAAGCAGTCTCCTGCGCGAGTCCGATCGGTCGTGGCCCTCATCGACATGACGGTCCAAGACGCGGGTCTCGTCCGGGTTGCGCTGTCCTCGGCGCAACACCAAGGCCTCCTAGACGTCGACTGTAGCCCGGCCGCGCTAGACCAGGAGTGCGACCTGCTCATTGTGCTGGCTCACGGCACCGGCGACGGCCTGTCGTTGCAAATCGGCATAGGCGGCGGCCTGACCGCCCACGATGTCGCCCGCCGCATGCGAGCCAGAAGCGCCCTGGTCGCGTGTTGTGGCTCAGCGAAGGCACCTCCCGTGGCACTGCCGATCAACCTGCCCGTAAGCCTCCTCATGAGGGGCTGCACGCACTGCGTCGGCGGAATCTGGCTGTTGCCCCAAGCACCCACATCACACCTTGTCGCCTCCATAATCACCCACATCTCAACCGGTCGTACCCTCACCGATGCCCTCAACCTGGCAAGAGCCGACTCCCCGAACCTCCTCGACGACTGGGGCCTGGCCTCAACGGGCTTCATCGACCAATGGGTTGAAACCGAGTGACGTGCCTGACGTTTCTGCATGGCACCGGCAGGTCCTGGCCAGAGCGCAGTGGCCGTGTACCCAGCCGGGCGGCATCCAACGCTGTGATGTGTCGACCGACCTCAGTGACGAAACCTCTCAGGTCCGGGCAGCTCAGCATCGGCCCCTCCCTTGCCGCGGACGGCTGTTGGCGAGTAAGGAGCGGGCGCACCCGTCACAGGCCTCGATGGTCCTTCTGGTTACTCGAGTAGCAATCCTCTTCGGACCGAGCGCCAAGAAGGGTCGATGATCTCTGGCTAACCGTGTGCCGGAGGGACCAACCTGCAACACGCTAGAGCGGCGAATGAGCAGGTCATACTAGATGAAAGAGCAGGTCAGCCCTCGTGGATCACGGTTGGCCGATGCAGGTTTGTCTCTACCCGGGGGCACCTCGATACGCAGCCGAAACGCCGTCTGGCATACGTGAAACGGCGCAAACGGGCCCTTGTCCCCCGTGCGAGCTACCCGCAAGTGTCCACCGCACGGTGACGATTCCTGACCGACGGCTCCATAGCGTTTGACGTGGCCGCTGCGCCTCAGCCGCGGTTCTCGTCGAGGGAGTCATCATGCGCTTGTTGAAACAGCTCGTGGCCGTTGCGGCGGTTGCCTTCGTCGGTGGTCAGGCCATCGTCGCGGTGCAGGGGAACGTCTGGCTCACGCTGGTCATCGGTGGGTTGACGGCCGTGGTCGCGGTCCTCGTGTACGGGTGGGTGGTACGCCGTACGGAGCGCCGGGAGGTCGCGGAGCTGGCGCGAGCCGGTGCCGGTGCTCGGATCGGCCGGGGGGCGCTGATCGGGTTCGGGATGTTCGCCGCGGTGATCGTGAACATCGCCTTCGTCGCGGACTACGACGTTCGCGGCCTGGGCTCGGTCACTGGCGCGTTGGCGTTGTTCGGGTTCATGGCCGCCGTCGCCGTGACCGAGGAGTTGCTGTTCCGGGGTGTGTTGTTCCGCATTGTCGAGGAGCGGATGGGTACCTGGATCGCACTGCTGCTCACCGGCGTGGTGTTCGGCCTGATGCACCTGTCCAACTCCGATGCCAGCGCGTGGGGTGCGATCTGCGTCGCGGTGGAGGCCGGGTTCATGCTCGCCGCCTGCTACGCCGCCACCCGCAACCTGTGGGTGCCGATCGGCCTGCACTTCGGCTGGAACTTCGCCGCCGGCGGCATCTTCAGCGTGGTGGTCTCCGGCAACGGTCGGTCCGAGGGTCTGCTGGACACCGCGATGTCCGGCCCGACGCTGGTAACCGGCGGCGACTTCGGCCCGGAGGGAAGCCTGTACACGGTGGCGGCGGGTGTGGTGCTGACCCTGGTGTTCCTGTGGTTGGCTCACCGCCGCGGTCACATCGTCCCGCGTCGCCGACGTGCGGTCGGTGTTCAGCCGGCGACGGCTACGGTTTCCTGATGGTCGACCTTCGGACGATCCCGGGCTCGTGGCGGCGGTGGCCCGTCACGGTCCGGGATCTCCCGTTGGCGCTGCTGTTCGCCCTCGCGTCGGTGGCGCCGGCGCTGCGCGACCAGGGTACGCAGCTCGGTGATCTGCCGGCGCGCCCCTTCGACGCGGTGACCGTCGCGGTGGTCGCCCTGGAGTGCCTCCCGCTGGCTGTGCGCCGACGCTGGCCTGCCCTCTGCCTCGCCCTGGTGTCGCTCGGCTTCGTGATCGACCAGTTGCGCGCCTATCACACGGTCTCGGGTTCCGCGCTGGCCATCGCGCTGGTGAGCGCGGGAGTGCACCTGGATCGTCGGCGGCGTACCACAATGGTCCTGGGCTCCGCCGCGTACGTGGCACTGGCCGTGGCTCTCGACCGGCAGGGGTCGACCGAGGGCGTGGCCGGGTTCTCCATCTTCTACCTGTTGCTGGTCCTTGCCTGGGGCATCGGATCCTGGTTGCGGCAGGCCCGGTCCGCCGAAGCCGAACGCCGTCGCCATGCCGCACTGACCGCCCGCGCCGCCGAACGCACCCGCATCGCCAGCGAACTCCACGACATCGTCACCCACCATGTGACGGCGATGGTCGTGCAGGCCGAGGCGGCCCGCTATTTGACCGCCGCCCCGGAACGCCTCGACACGACCCTGACCGCCATCACCGACACCGGCCGGCGGGCCATCACGGACCTGCGTCAGCTGCTCGATCTGCTCAACCCCGATCACGGCGCCGATCCGCGTACGCCGTCCGTCGGCGAACTCCGCGCCCTCGTCGAGCAGACCCGGCAGGCCGGGCAGCCGGTGGAGTTCGCCGAGGAGGGCAGCCCGGCGGGCACGACCGGCGGTGCCGAGGTGGTGGCCTACCGGGTGGTGCAGGAGGCGTTGACGAATGCCCTCAAGTACGCCCACGGCGTCCGCACCATTGTTCACGTGCACCACGGCGAGAGGGAGACCACTGTGCAGGTCAGCACCGAAGGCTCGGGCTCGTACTCCGGGGGCCCCGGCGGGAGTGGGCGCGGCCTCGCGGGGCTTCGCGAGCGCGTCGGCGTGCTGGGTGGTGAGTTCAGCGCGGAACGGCGCGCGGACGGCGGATTCGACGTGTCGGCCCGCATCCCCACCGGGAGCCCGTCGTGACGACAGCGATTCGGGTGCTGGTCTGCGACGACCAGGCGCTGATCCGCACCGGCTTCGCGACGATCATCGACGCGCAGCCCGATCTTGAGGTGGTGGGCGAGTGTGGCGACGGGCGTGCCGCCGTCGACCTCGCCGGCCGGGTGCACCCCGACGTGGTCGTGATGGACGTACGGATGCCGGTGCTCGACGGCATCAAGGCGACCCGCCTGCTGGCCGGCGCCGGAGTGGCCCGGCCCGTCAAGGTGCTGGTGGTGACGACGTTCAACCTCGACGAGTACGTGTACGAGGCGCTGCGCGCGGGGGCAAGCGGGTTCCTGCTCAAGGACGCCCCTCCGGCCCAACTGCTGCACGGTATCCGCACCGTCGCGAGCGGCGCGGCGCTGCTGGCGCCCGAGGTGACCCGGCAACTCGTGGGCAGGTACGCCGCGCGGATCCGTCCCGCCGAGGGCACGCCCCAGGACGTCGGGCTGACCCCGCGTGAGCTGGAGGTGTTGCGCCTCCTCGCCAACGGCCTGTCCAACAGCGAGATCGCCGCGACGTTGGTGATCAGCCAGGAGACCGTCAAGACGTACGTCTCGCGCATCCTCACCAAGCTCGACCTGCGCGACCGGGTGCAGGCCGTGGTCTACGCCTACCGCGCGGGTCTGGCAACGTAGCGGCCGGGCGTCACGTCGGCAGCTGTTCGGCCCGGGTGACCACCTGGTCGATGAGGCCGTACTCCCGGGCCTGCTCCGCGGTGAACCAACGGTCCCGGTCCCAGTCGCGCTGGATCTCGTCGAGCGTCCGACCACTGTGCTGGGCGATCAGCTCCTGCATCGTCCGCTTCACGTGCAGCATGTTCTCCGCCTGGATGGTGATGTCGGCGGCCGTCCCGCCCATTCCGCCGGACGGCTGGTGCATCATGATCCGTGAGTGCGGCAGCGCGTACCGCTTGCCGGCCGCACCCGCACAGAGCAGGAACTGCCCCATCGAGCCGGCGAACCCGAGCGCGAGCGTCGCCACGTCGTTGCGGACGTAACGCATCGTGTCGTAGACCGCCATCCCCGCGCTCACCGAACCGCCCGGCGAGTTGATGTAGAGGTAGATGTCCCGATCGGCGTCCTCGGCGGCCAGCAGCAGGATCTGGGCGCAGATCTGGTTGGCCGACTCTTCGGTCACCTCGGTGCCGAGGAAGACGATCCGCTCCCGCAGCAGCCGCTCGAACACATGATCACCGAAGGATGGTTGCCCACCGTCCAGCATCTGTACGCCGTACCTCATCATGTGCCGCCGCCCTCCACCGTGCCGGCGGGCGGCGGGGACCGCCCGGTGGACCGGCCCCTCCAGCGTGCGGGCGACGGCGGCGGCTGGCCCAGTGATTCTGCCGGCGGCAGATCCGCCGCCGGCAGAATCGGCGCGGCCTACGCGGCGGTCAACCGCCGCAGGCCCAGCAGGGTCTGTGCGCTGTCAGCCAGGGCTGCGGTACGCGGACCGGGGCGTGAGCCACCAGCGGAGGCTTTTCCGTCGACGCTCAGGGTCGGCTCGCTCGCCACCGGCCCGCGGTGCAGGACAAACCCGCTGACACGTGGACCCACCAGCAGGGTGGCGTTGCCGATCTCGCGCCGAGTCGCGTCGACCCGCTCCAGGTGGGTCAGCGCGGCGCGCGGCGCGGCCGGGAGGCGTGGCTCGACCCGGCGCATGTCGTCGCGGGCTTCCCCGAGCAGGTCGGCGAGGCTGATGCCGAGGGCCCGGCAGATCGCCGCGAGCACCTCCGAGGAGGCCTCCTTGCGCCCCCGTTCCACCTCGGACAGGTAGGGCACCGAGACGTCGGCCGACTCGGCCACCTCGCGCAGCGTGCGGCCCTGACGCTGGCGGTGGCGCCGCAGCACCCCGCCGATCACTCGTCGCAGTAACGACATGCGGGTCTCACTTTCGCGGTCGTCGTCGGGAACACCCTCATCATGCCCGTCTCCGGCCGTCTCGACCGACCCGTCCGGGCCCGCGCCGCTCGACGGCGCGGGCCGGGGCCGTCATCTGTGCAGGTGGGTGTGCCACGCTCACCGCTGTCAGCAAACCGCAGGAGACGGCCAGGCTGACCAGCAGCGTCGGCGACGGGCGATGCGTCCGTGCTCCCACCGGTCCTCGGCAGCCCCTCATCCGGCTCGGTTCCTGCTGTCGACCCGAACCCTGCGGATCACCAGCCCGCCGAATGGCTTCCTTGACCACTAATCAACATGTTTAGGGAGACAATCAGCGGATGGACAGGGTGGTGGCAATGCTCACCGGGCTGCCACCGCTCCTCATCCTGACCCTGGTGCTCGTCCTGCCGGCCCTGGAGTCCTCGACCCTGCTCGGTCTAGTCGTGCCGGGCGAGACGGCGATCCTGATCGGCGGACTGGTGGCCCACAGCGGTGCACTGCCGCTATGGGCCGTGGTCGCCGCCGCGACCATCGGGGCGTGCCTCGGCGACCAGGTCGGTTTCGCCCTGGGCCGACGGTACGGACCGGGCGTGCTCGCCCGCGCCCCGCGCTTCCTGCGCCGGCACGTCGACCTCGGGCGGGCCCGCCGCCTGACCGCCCGGCGCGGGGCGTGGGCGGTGGTCACCGCCCGTTGGATAGTTGTGCTGCGGGCCGTGGTGCCCTTGGCCGCCGGCGCTGGTGGGATGCGCTGGCCGTTGTTCCTACGAGCGAACCTGGCCGGCGGGCTGGTATGGGCGGCGGCCGTGACGCTGCTCGGCTACCTGAGCGCGGCCTCCTACCACTATCTGGAGCGGGAACTGGGGATTGGCGAGTGGGTCCTGCTGGCCCTGATCGGCGTCGGCGTGGCGGTACGGGTGTGGCGGCGCCGGGGCCGGCAGAAGCAGGCCGAGCACTGAAAGCGCAGACCTTTCTCGCACGCGACGGGTTGATGGAGGGCGCGTCAGTGGTCAGTGCCTTGGGCAGTGTTGCGGCTGATCCGGCCGCCTCCGGGGCCACGTAGCATTTTGGCTGCACCGACCGCCACTGGCACCGCGAGCAGTGGTCCGAAGAGGTACGCCCACCAGGCTTTTGGTTGGCCGTAGACCAGGGCCGGGCCGAGTGAGCGGGCGATGTTCATTGACGCTCCGGTCAGGGGTGACGCCCAGAGCCCGGCGAGAGCCAGGTATCCGCCGATGGCGACGGCCGCCATCGGCCCGACGTTCTGGGCGGCGGAGGCGGTTCCCAGGACGGTGCTGAGCAGCCCGACGGTGAGGATCAGTTCCCAGACCAGGGCGAGCGGGGTGCCGATGCCCGGTCCGGGCAAAGTGAGACCTGCAGTGTCGTGCCCGCCGAGGAGACCGGCGAGCAGTGCTCCTGCCGTCACCGCCCCGGTGAACTGGGCGGCCAGGTAGCTGGGTACGCGGGGCCAGGGGAAGTCCCGGCGCAACGCGAAGGCAAGGGTGACGGAAGGGTTCAGGTGGGCGCCGGAACACGCGCCCATGAACAGGATGATCGAGGACAGCATCAGGCCGGGCGCGACAACTGCGGCGGTCCGGCTGATCACCTCGTCGCCGATCCGCTGATTGACCACACCGGGGCCGGCCGAGACGAGCACCAGAAAGAAGGTGCCGAAAACTTCGCCAAAGATTCGCCGCCACCAGACCGGGTCCGGGCCGCCGACGACGTAGTCGCCGTGAGCTGCCATTGCCTCACCGTACGACGCCGTCCACCCGGGCGGCATCAAGTTGTCAGACCCTCGCCGATTGGCCTCTCGTGGCAGATCATGCTCGGGGCTTGTCGTCCGTAGTCGGGTGCGAGACCGCTGCTGGTTGTCCTCGATGCAACCCGGACGTGCGGTCGGCGGTGTACCCGCTATGTTGTGGGCGTGCAGGCGACGGTGGGGGAGCAGGTTCGACCGTGATCCATTTTCCCGCGCAGCGCCGGGGGCCGCTGAGCGCGCTGAGCCTTCGGCTCGCCGCCGCCCTGGGTCTCGTCTTCGCCGTGGTCGCCGCGGTCTACCTGGGCCGGGACGGCTACCGCGATGTCAACGGGGACGGCCTCACCCTGCTCGACTGCTTCTACTACGCGGTCGTGTCGCTCTCGACCACCGGCTACGGGGACATCACACCGGCCGCGCCGTCGGCCCGGCTGGTAAACGTCCTCTTCATCACCCCGGCCCGAGTGATCTTCCTTATCATCCTGGTCGGCACCACCCTGGAAGTTCTGACCGAGCAGTACCGGACCGGCCGTCGCCTGTCGCGGTGGAGGAGAGCCGTGAAGGACCACGTCATCATCTGCGGCTACGGCACCAAGGGGCGCAGCGCGGTCTCCGCCCTGATGGAGAACGGTCTGGACCGCTCGCGGATCGTGGTGGTGGAGCGCAGCGCCGCCGCCCTGCGGCAGGCCACCTCCGCCGGGCTGGTGGCGATCGAGGGCTCGGCGACCCGCTCGTCGGTGCTGAACGAGGCGCACGTCAAGAACGCCAAGGCCGTGATCATCGCGACCGACAGCGACGACGCGTCGGTGCTGGTCGCACTGACGGTACGGCAGCTCACCGCCGGACAGGTCCGGATCATCGCGGCGGCCCGGGAGGCGGAGAACGCCCCGCTGCTCAAGCAGAGCGGCGCGCACCATGTGATCGTCTCCTCGGCCACGGCGGGCCGGCTGCTCGGCCTGTCCACCTCGGCGCCGCCGCTGATCGACGTGGTGGAGGATCTGCTCACTCCCGGCCAGGGCATGGCGCTGGCGATGCGTTCCGCGGAGCGGGACGAGGTGGGTCGCTCGCCGCGAGAGCTGGAGTCGTTGGTGATCGCCCTGGTCCGACGGGGCAAGGTGGTCACCCTGGCCGACCGGGCCGGCGCGGTGATCGAGACGGGCGACATGCTGGTGCACGTACGCGACGACCGCCCCCAGTCGGCCACCACTGCCTGACCCTCGCGCCGCTGTTGGTGTCGGTGGGACGGCTTCGCCGCTGGGGTGACGCGGCGTCAGCAGGTGTCGTCGGTGTCGCAGATCGCCTCGGTGCAGTTGATCGCCGTGGCGGTGGAGGCGCGGCTGAGCAGCTCGTAGAGCGTCTCCCGTTCGGCGGAATCCAGTGCGGCCAGCACCTCGTCCTCCGCACTGGCGAGGGCGCATTCGGCCTCGTTGAGGCGTTTTGCCCCGTATTCGGTGAGTTCGACGACATGCCGACGGCGGTCCTCGGGTGAGCGCCGCCGCTCGATCAGCTGCTTCGCCTCCAGGTCGTTGAGCAGCCCGACGATGTTGGTGCTGTCCATTTCCAGGATGGTGGCGAGCGCCTGTTGACCGGTGCCGCCGCCGGCGCGCAGCACGGTGAGCGCGACCAGATGTCGGGGGCGTAGCCCCAGTGGGGCCAGCACCGACTCCGACCGCAGTCGCATCCGCCGGGCCAGATGGTCCAGGAGTGCTCCCGAGCGGTGCTCAGAGGAGTCGAGCGGCGGCGCGGACATGTGACCCAGTCTACCGATTCAGCGGAACATCGGGCTGCTATAAATAGTTGGTGCTTCACAGACTATTCCTTAAGGGGGAATGATGCACCTACTACATATCGACTCCAGCATCCGTGGTGACTGGTCGGTCAGCCGGCGGCTCACCGCCCGCGCGGTCGAGGCATGGCGTGCGGCCCACCCGGACGGCACCGTGACCTACCGGGACCTGGGTGCCGAACCGCTGCCGCACCTGGACACGGACGGTGGGCTGGCGCGGATGACTCCGCCGGACCAGCACACGCCGGCCCAGCGCGAATCCTGGGAGCTCAGCCAGCGGCTGGTCGACGAGGTGAAGCAGGCCGACGTGGTGCTGCTCGGCCTGCCGCTCTACAACTACGGCGCGCCCAGCAGCGTCAAGGCCTGGGTCGACCACCTGATCGTGCCCGGCCTGACGTACGACCCGACGACGCAGGAGGGCCTGCTCAGCGGCCGCGAGTTCGTGGTGGTGGCCACCCGGGGCGGTGGCTACGGCGAGGGCACCCCACGCCACGGCTGGGACCACGCCGAGCGGTGGCTCCCGCACGGCATTTCGATGACCGGCCTGCAGCCGCGCTTCATCAGCGCCGAGCTGACCCTGGCGCCGGCGGTGCCGGCGATGGCCGACCTGATCCCGCTGCACGAGGCGAGCCTCGCGGCGGCCGAGAAGGAGATCGACAACCTTTGGCTGCCGGCCGGCGCCGCCCGCTGACCATTCGCCCCTCGTTCCGCGGAGGGTGGCCGATCCACACCGGACGGCCATCCTCCGGGGCGGGACATCCAGTTCTGGACACCAGGCGGCTGGCGGCCGCAACCCTTCCGGATGAGTCGCGGCTGCGCTGACCCCGTCGTCCGTCGCGATCTTGTAGCAGTTCATGGAAAACTCTCGCCGCCGGGCAGCCTCCCGATCGAACCCTTGCTACTGTGTCTCGGCTTAGAGCTGTCAATGGGTGTCGCTGCCGGGGCTTGCCGGTGCAGCGTCGTTGGCGCAGGCACGACGGGGAAAATCTTCAGTTTCGGGCGGACTCGCCCTGGTGTGGTTTGTCATTCACCCCGTCGCGTCCCACGCAGGTCATCCCGGGCAGTTCCGAGTGCCTCGTTAATCGAACGACGGGAAGCAATCAGTGGCTGAAGTGGCAACATCCGCAGGAGTCCGACGCCGGTGGTACGCCGGTGTCGTGGCGGGCCTCGCCCTCACGGGCATGGCGGCCGTGGCACCCACGACTAGTGCTCACGCCGCCCCCGCCGGCGGCGGCGTCTACGACGTGGCGAGCAGCTCGCGACCGGACCGGTTGAGCAAGCTGCCGAACCTGCACAAGGGGAAGCTCACGCTTCCCAAGCCGGGCGCCCAGGGCCGGACCTTCCAGTCCGGTACGGGTGCCTCTCCCAAGGTCTTCCAGGGGACCCTGGCGAGCGCCTCCGAGTTTCCGTACATCGTGGGCATCGTCACCACCTTCCAGGACGGCCCGGACTTCTACTGGTACTGGTGCACCGGCACGATCATCGCCCCCAACAAGGTGCTGACGGCCGCGCACTGCACCGCCGAGGGGGCCGGCACCACTCGGGTCATCGCCGGCAACGACCGGCTGGTCGACAGCAACGGCCAGCTTGTCGGTGGCAGCGGGTACGTCGCCGAGGTTGGTTCGACCTGGACCCACCCGGGCTGGAACATCGCCCAGCAGTACGAGGACCCCTCCGCGCCGATCGTCGACGACGTCTCGGTCCTCACGCTGAAGCAGAACCTGCCCAGCGTGTACAAGCCGGTGTCGTTGACCGCCCAGGGTGACCAGACTCCGTACGCGGCTGGCACGCAGGCCCAGATCGCGGGCTACGGCGTCACCTCGTCCGACGAGCAGAACCCGGACAGTCGGCTGCGTAAGGCGACCGTTCCGATGCGGTCCGATGCGGACTGCACCATCGGCGAGCTCTACCTCGCCGACCGGATGATCTGCGCCGGTGCGGGCACCGAGGCCACCCCGAGCAGCGACACCTGCGGGGGCGACTCGGGCGGTCCGCTGCTGGTCAACGGGGTCCAGGTCGGCATCACCGACTGGGGCTTCCAGCCGTGTGGTTCCTCGCCCGGCTACTACGAGCGGTTGAGCTACTACAACAACTCGATCAAGGCGGACCTGACCCGTCCGGCGCTGGTCAACGCGGACTGGAGCGGCGACGGTCACACCGACCTGCTTACCCGCGACAGCGCCGGCAACCTGCGGTTGTTCTACGGCAGTGGTTTCGCCAACGACGGGTACGGCGGCTTCTACTGGGATCAGCAGATCGGCACGGGCTGGAACGTCTTCAGCCGGGTCTTCCGCGTCTACAACTGGAACGGCGACAAGAAGCCGTCCATCATGGCGATGAAGCCCAACGGTGAGCTGTTCCTCTACAACACCGATGGCAAGGGCAACTTCGCCGGCGGTGCCAAGAAGATCGGCACCGGGTGGCAGGGCTTCACCGCGCTGATGGTGACGAACAACTGGCTGGGCAACAACCGGCCGAGCCTGCTGGTGCGCAAGTCCAACGGCGATCTGATCCGCTACACCAGCAATGGTGCGGGCGGCTGGGAGAACCCGCTGGGCACCAAGATCGGCACCGGCTGGAACGGCTTCAACCTGTTCCTCACCCCCGGGGCCTGGAAGGGCGACGGGAAGG
This sequence comes from Micromonospora sp. NPDC005220, assembly GCF_040607895.1. Lineage (NCBI taxonomy): Bacteria > Bacillati > Actinomycetota > Actinomycetes > Micromonosporales > Micromonosporaceae > Micromonospora > Micromonospora sp. NPDC005220. The sequence continues at coordinate 71,024 of NZ_JBEXHP010000010.1, read as the reverse complement.
AGGTGCTGATCGGTCGCACCTCGACCGGTGACCTGAAGATGTACCAGTCCGACAGCAAGGGTGGCTGGACCAACCCGCTGGGCACCAAGATCGGCAGCGGTTGGCAGGGCTTCAAGAACATCATGGTTCCGGGCGACTGGAGCGGCGACAACATGATGGACATGCTCGGCGTCGACGGCAGTGGCCGGATGCGGCTCTACACGACCAACGGCTACGGCCAGTGGATCGACTCGAGCGGCGCGGTCATCGGCACCGGCTGGGGAGCATTCAACCTGGTCTTCTGATCAGGCTGTCCCGCAGCAGTAACGGGAAGGGCCCGCAACCGAACGGTTGCGGGCCCTGTCCCATTTTCCAGGCGTCAGATGATCGTCCAGGTGTCGCCGCTGCCCAGCAGGCCGGCGAGCTGCTGCTCGGGGGTCTCGGTGACAGTCGCCTTGGCGGCCGCGAGCTGAGCCTGCACCACGCTGTCGTAGGACGGGCGGTCCACCGAGCGGAACACCCCGATCGGAGTGTTGCGCAGGTCAAGGCCGGGCAGCCGGGACAGCGCGAAGGCGTACGCCGGGTCGGTCACCGTCGCGTCGTGCACGACGATCTCCTCCGGGCGGACCGAGCCGGTGTCGCGGACTTCCAGGCCGAAGCCGCCCGGCGGGTGCACCACGCAGAACCGCCCGTCGGCACCGAAGGTGATCGGCTGCCCGTGCTCCAGGCGGATCAGGTAGTCGTCCCGGGTGGACGGGTCCTTGAGCTGGTCGAACGCCCCGTCGTTGAAGATGTTGCAGTTCTGGTAGATCTCCACGAAGGCCGAGCCCTCGTGCTCAGCGGCGGCCCGCAGCACCGACTGGAGGTGCTTACGGTCGGAGTCGATGGTCCGGCCGACGAAGCTGGCCTCCGCGCCGAGAGCGAGCGAGAGCGGGTTGAACGGGGCGTCCGCCGAGCCGGCCGGGGTCGACTTGGTGATCTTGCCAACCTCGGACGTGGGCGAATACTGGCCCTTGGTCAGACCGTAGATCCGGTTGTTGAACAGCAGGATCTTGAGGTTGACGTTGCGTCGCAGCGCGTGGATCAGGTGGTTGCCACCGATCGAGAGCGCGTCGCCGTCGCCGGTTACCACCCAGACCGACAGGTCCGGCCGGGACACCGACAGGCCGGTGGCGATCGCCGGGGCCCGACCGTGGATCGAGTGCATCCCGTACGTGTTCATGTAGTACGGGAAGCGGGACGAGCAACCGATCCCGGAAACGAAGACGGTGCGCTCCCGGGGAATGTTCAGCTCCGGCATGAACTGCTGGATGGCCGCCAGGATCGCGTAGTCACCGCAGCCGGGGCACCAGCGCACCTCCTGGTCGGACTTGAAGTCCTTGGCGGTGAGCTTGACGGCGACGGGCTCAAACATTCTTCAGCACCTCTTCCAGCGTCGTCTCCAGCTCGGCGGCCGTGAACGGGAGGCCGCGGACCTGGTTGTAGCTGATCGCGTCGACCAGGTAGCGGGCCCGGATGACGTGGGCGAGCTGGCCCAGGTTCATCTCCGGGATGACCACCTTGTCGTACGAGCGCAGCACCTCACCGAGGTTGGCCGGCATCGGCGCCAGGTGCCGCAGGTGCGCCTGGGCGATGGAGAGGCCGCGCTGGCGTACGCCCCGGCACGCCGCGCCGATCGGCCCGTACGTCGAGCCCCAGCCGAGGACCAGCACCCGGGCGTCGCCGTCCGGGTCCTCCACCTCGATGTCCGGAACCGGGATGGTCTCGATCCGGGCGGCCCGGGTGCGCACCATGAAGTCGTGGTTGGCCGGGTCGTAGGAGATGTCCCCGGTCTTGTCGGCCTTCTCCAGACCGCCGATCCGGTGCTCCAGGCCCGCCGTGCCCGGGATCGCCCACGGCCGGGCCAGGGTCTGCGGGTCACGCAGGTAGGGCAGGAAGGTGGTGCCGTCCTCGCCGTTGGGCTTGGTGGCGAACTCGACCCGCAGGTCGGGCAGCGACTCCACGTCGGGCAGCAGCCACGGTTCCGAACCGTTGGCGACGTAGTTGTCGGAGAGCAGGATCACCGGAGTGCGGTAGGTCAGCGCGATCCGGGCCGCCTCCAGCGCCGCGAAGAAGCAGTCCGACGGCGAGCGGGGCGCGATCACCGCGACCGGCGCCTCGCCGTGCCGGCCGTACAGCGCCATGTTGAGGTCGGCCTGCTCGGTCTTGGTCGGCATGCCGGTCGACGGGCCGGCCCGCTGCACGTCCACGATCACCAGCGGCAGCTCCAGCGCCACCGCGAGCGAGATCGTCTCGCTCTTGAGCGCCACGCCGGGGCCGCTGGTGGTGGTCACGCCGAGCGAGCCACCGTAGGAGGCGCCCAGTGCCGCGCCGACCGCGGCGATCTCGTCCTCGGCCTGCATGGTCAGCACGCCGAAGCGCTTGTGCTTGCTCAGCTCGTGCAGGATGTCCGACGCCGGCGTGATCGGGTACGCGCCGAGGAACACCGGCAGCCCGGAGCGGACCCCGGCGGCGACCAGCCCCAGCGAGAGGGCCGCGTTGCCGGTGATGTTGCGGTACGTGCCCGGCTTCATCTTCGCCGGCTTGACCTCGTACCGGACCGCGAAGTCCTCGGTGGTCTCGCCGAAGTTCCAGCCGGCCTTGAAGGCGGCGACGTTCGCGGCGACCAGCTCCGGACGGGCCGCGAACTTGCGCTCCAGGAAGCGCAGCGTCGACTCGTAGGGCCGGGAGTACATCCAGGAGAGCAGGCCGAGGGCGAACATGTTCTTCGACCGCTCGGCGTCCTTCTTGGACACCTGGTGGGCGGCGAGCGCGCCGACCGTCATCGAGGTCAGTGCCACCGGGTGCACGACGTAGCCGGCCAGCGAGTCGTCGTCCAGTGGGCTGGTCTGGTAACCGACCTTGGCCAGGTTGCGCTTGGTGAACTCGTCGGTGTTGACGATGATGTCCGCGCCGCGCGGCAAATCGGCCAGGTTGGCCTTGAGGGCCGCCGGGTTCATCGCCACCAGCACGTTGGGCGCGTCACCCGGCGTGAGGATGTCGTAGTCGGCGAAGTGCACCTGGAAGCTCGACACACCCGGCAGCGTCCCGGCGGGAGCCCGGATCTCGGCGGGGAAGTTTGGCAGCGTGGAGATGTCGTTGCCGAGCTGCGCCGTCTCCGAGGTGAACCGGTCACCGGTCAGCTGCATGCCGTCGCCGGAGTCACCGGCGAACCGGATGACCACCCGGTCGAGTTGACGGATCTGCTTGGTCACTGTGCCACCTTCGTTCGCGACTGCGGGGCTTGCCCGGCCACGGAACCTCCTTGACGCCACGCTTCACCGCACCGCCCCAGGCTGGTCCGGCCGCTGTCGTTCCTCACCGAGAGCCTACGTCTAAGGGAGCCCTAACCATGCCCGGAGGTCCGCCGACTGGGACCAGACAGGGGCGAGAAAAGCCCGTCTTTGCAGTATTTCGCCCCGGCCGCCGTAATTCAGATCACCGCCGGGCCGCGCCGACGGCCCCGGCGGCGGGGTGCCGCGGGGCCATCTGTCGATCATTCGGTGGGGTTGGCTGCCGGCTCGGGCGGCGGGCCGCCGAGCCGGCGGCGCAGCGAGGTGGTGGCCAGCGTGAGAGCCAGCACCACCAGCAGCGTGGAGACCGCGATCAGGATGACCGCGGTGCGCTGCACCGACGTCAACCCGCCGTCTCCGGTCGCGGCACCGGCCGGGAGTACGCCCTGCGAGCCGGTCGGCGCCGGCGGGGAGACCACCGGCGTGGCCAGGGCGGCCGCCGAGGTGATCCGGAAGCTCATCTGCACCCGACGGGTCGGGCCGCTGCGGGGATCGAGCTGACCGATCACGGCACCGGACAACGGCGCTTCCCGCTGGGCCTGCGGTGTCGCCTCCACCGGCAGCTGCACCTCGGCGGTCGTGCCGGCCAGCACCAGGCCGGCGTCGCAGCGGGTACGCGTCGGGTCGACCGCCACGCAGCCGAGCGGTGGGGCCGGCACGGTCACCCCGGCCGGCAGGACGACCTCGACCTGGCCGGCGGCGTCCACCGTGCCGGTGTTGCCCAGTCGCAGCGTGAGGGTGCTGGGGCTGCCGCTGATGTCGAAGGCCACCTCGTCGGCGGCGAGCGTGATGCCGGGCACCGGCGGGCCGGGTGGGAAGAGCACCGCGAAGCCCTGGTCGTCGGTCGCTTCCCCGGGCACTCCCGGCGCGTCCGCGATGACCTGGACGGAGCCGCTGAGCGGCATCTGCTTCCAGGCGGTGCCAGTGACCCGCAGGCGCAGCACGGTGCTGAACCGGACACCCGCTTCGGCGCTCCAGGCCCCGCAGCGGTACGCGCCGCCACCGACGGCGGCGCAGCCCTTCGTACCGGCGTCGGTCAGCCCGGCGGGCAGCGTGTACGAGAGGCGGATCTGTTGCGCCGTGGTACCGGTGTTGTGCACGGTGACCTGAAGGGTGGCGGCCGTGCTCGCCTTGTTCCAGTACGCCTCGGGGAGGGTGACGTCGCCGGTGGTGACCTGCACGCCCAGCGGGCTCTGCGGCGGTGGTGCCGAACCCGGCGCGGGCGGGTGGACCGGCGGAATCGGGGGTGTCGGCGGGGCCGGGGGCGCCGTCGGTGGCACCGGGGGAGCCGGGGTGGGCGGTCGGGTGGTGCCGCCCGGCGCGGGCGCGACGGTGGTCGGTGCCGGCGGGACCTCCGGGACGGTGGTCACCGGCGCCGGTGGCGTCGTCTCCGGTGGTGGCGCGGTGGTCTCCGGTGCCGGATCGGTCGGCCCCGGTTCGCCGCCCGGGACCTCGGTCGGGGTGGGCTCCACCTCCGGTGTGGTCGGCGGCCCTTCGCCGCCCGGCTCGTTGACCGGGTCGGCCGAGGTGGTGACCGGGTCCGTGTCCGGTGCGGCCGCGCTGGCCCAGGCCGGTCCCACGGCGAGCGACGCGAGCAGGCCGACCGCGAGCGCGGTCGCCAGCAGGGGGGTGGAACGTCGTACCTCCGCCCGCTTACCGGGCGATGCCTTCACGCGGGCCATCTGTCCTCCGGTGACATGGGTGGGTGTCCAGTATTCGGTAACAGTTGCCCTGGTGCACTAGTCCCAACCGGAAACAAATCCGTAACGTGTCTGGGACGGCCCGTCCGAGCGGACGGTAGGCTGCCGACTGTGACCGGATATCTGGGCTCGTACGCGACGCTCGGTCTCCTGCTGCTCGCCAGCGCTCTCTTCTTCGTTACGGCGTTCTCGGCCAACCGGGTGTTACGCCCGGCACGTCCGGCCGATCCGCTGGGCAAGCGGGCCAGCTATGAGTGCGGGCTCGACCCGGTCGGTGCCGACTGGGCGCAGATGCAGATTCGCTACTACGTGTACGCCTACCTGTACGTGCTGTTCGCGGTCGAGGCGGTGTTCCTCTTCCCCTGGGCGGTGGTGTTCGACCGGCCCGGCTTCGGTCTGGTGACGGTGGTGGAGATGGCGGTGTTCGTGGCGGTGCTCGCGCTCGGCATCCTCTACGCCTGGCGCAGGAACATCCTCCGCTGGACCTGAGCGCCGCGGCCTCCGGCGATCGTGCCGGTCCGTCCGGCCGTTCGCGGTCGGTGACGGCGACAACCAGTCAGGCGAGGCCCCGGCGGGTCGCCGTGGGCGGGCGGTCGCCTCGGATCGAGGCCACCAGGTCCAGGACCCGGCGGGTCGGGCCGACCTGGTGGGCCCGGAAGACCCGGGCGCCCAACCAGGCCGAGACCGCCGTCGCGGCGAGCGTCCCCTCCAGCCGTTCGGCCACCGGCAGGCCCAACGTCTCACCGATGAAGTCCTTGTTGGAGAGCGCCACCAGCACCGGCCAACCGGTCCCGGTCAGCTCGTCCAGCCGGCGGGTGATCTCCAGCGAGTGCCGGGTGTTCTTGCCGAAGTCGTGCGCCGGGTCGATGAGGATGCCGTCGGGGCGTACCCCTGCCGCCACCGCGCGCTCGGCGAGCCCGGTCACCGTCGCGACCACGTCGGCCACCACGTCGCTGAAGGCGGCCCGGTGCGGCCGGGTACGCGGCGTCAGGCCCCCGGCGTGCGAACAGACCAGGCCGGCGCCGGTCTGCGCGGCCACCCGGACCAACGCCGGGTCGGCGCCCGACCAGGTGTCGTTGAGGAGATCGGCGCCGGCCGCCACGGCCTCCGTCGCCACCTCGGCACGCCAGGTGTCGATGGAGATCACCACCTCCGGAAACGCGGCTCGGACGGCGGCGATGGTGTCCACCGTGCGCCGGATCTCCTCGGCCACGCCCACGTCCGCGCCGGGGCCGGCCTTGACCCCGCCGATGTCGATGATGGCCGCGCCCTCGTTTACCGCCCGCTCCACCGCGCGCAGAGCGCTGTCGGCGGCGTAGGTGGCACCTCGGTCGAAGAACGAGTCCGGCGTGCGGTTGATGATCGCCATCACCGCCAGCTCGCCGGGGGCGAACGTACGCCCACCCAGCCGAAGCGCCCCGGCCATGCCCGCCTCCTGGAAGTTCGCGCCGTCGCCGCCGCGTCGGCCGGTCCCGACGCTAGTCGGTCGCCCACCCGCGATTCCGGCCGGGCGTCGGCGCCGATCGTGATCGGGGCGGGTGGCGGGGTCGCTCCGGGCCGGCTGCCATGCCACGATCAGTACATGGGTCAGCTTCTGCTCCTCCTGGTCGTGGCGTTGACCGTCGCGGCGGTAATATTCGGCGTGACGGTGCTGGTCAGCGGCCGTGATCCCGGCCTGGTGCCGGCCGAGCCGGATTCGCAGGCCGTGGCCTTGCCGGGCACCCGCCCGCTGCGGGAATCCGACGTGGGGGCGGTCCGTTTCGACACCGGGTTGCGCGGGTACCGGATGGACCAGGTCGATCAGGCGATGCGCCGTGCCGCCTACGACATCGGTTACAAGTCCGAGCTGATCGGCGTACTGGAGTCGGAGGTCATCGCCTTGCGTGAGGGGCGCACCGACGATGCGGACGTGCTGCGCCAGGCCCGCGAGCAGTCCGCCAGCAAGGTGACGACTGCGGACACGGCGGAGTCGGGCGAGGCAGCCGAGCCCGGTGATGCGGTGCAGCCGGGCAGCGACGTGCCGCTGAACGGCGAGGCGGGTGCGGCCCCGGTCGGCTCGACGGCCGCCGACCCGTTGCCCGCCGCCACCTCCTCCCCGGCGGATTCCGACGGGGTGGCGCCTGCCGCCGGGCCCGTCGACGACGCCGACCGCGAGCAGACCGCCGGCAGCACCGACCAGCGCGACGCGGTGGTTCGGTCGGAGTCGGCGTGACCGAGCCGGAGGGCGCCGACGATCTTCGCGAGGCGGCCCGACCCGGCGCCGGTGAGGTGACCGCCACGGTGATCGTCGACGCCCCGGCGGAGCGGGTCTTCGCCGCGCTGCTCGCCTGGGAACGTCAGTCCGACTGGATTCCGTTCACCCGCGTCCGGGTGGTCGAGGGCGACGGGCGTGAGGGCAGCCGGATCGAGGCGGTGACCGCGCTCGGCCGGGCGACGCTGCGCGACGAGATGCTGGTGGTCCGGGTCGACGAGCCGTACGAGATCGGCGTCGTGCACCACGGCCGACTGCTGCGCGGCCCGGGGGTGCTGCGCTGCACCCAGTTGGGCCGGGACCGCACCCAGGTCGTCTGGCACGAGTGGTTCCACCTGCCGGGCGGCCGGGCCGGTCGACTGGCGTGGCCGGTGCTCTGGCCCGGCTCCAAGCTCGGCCTCACCCAGGCACTGAAGAGGTTTGCCCGTCTGGTCGAGCAGGGCCGGCTGCCCTGACCGGCTGGCCCGGTGCCGGCAGCGCGCCGGGCGGACGGAGGCAATGGGGTGTCGGACGGATGCCCTAGCGTGTACGGGGTGACTGACCTGGTGATCGGCGCCGATGGGCTGGCTCGCTGCGCCTGGGGGTCGAGCACCCCCGACTACGCCGTCTACCACGACACCGAGTGGGGGCGGCCGCTGCGCGGCGACGACGCGCTCTACGAGCGGATGACGCTGGAGGCGTTCCAGTCCGGGTTGTCCTGGCTGACCATCCTGCGTAAGCGTCCGGCGTTCCGGCTGGCCTTCGACGAGTTCCACATCCCGACCGTCGCCCGCTACGACGACGCCGACGTGACCCGGCTGCTCGCCGACGCCGGCATCGTCCGCAACCGGGCCAAGATAGAGGCGGCGATCGCCAACGCCCGCGCCGCACTGGAGCTGCCGGAGGGGCTGTCCGCGCTGCTCTGGTCCTTCGCGCCGGAGCCCCGGCCGGCTCGCCCCGCGTCGTTCGCCGAGCTGGCGCCGATCACCCCGGAGTCGACGGCGATGGCCAAGGCGCTCAAGAAGCGCGGCTTCCGGTTCGTCGGCCCGACAACCGCGTACGCGCTCATGCAGGCCACCGGAATGGTCGACGATCACATCGTCGGCTGTCACGTCACCCTCCCAGCGGCGGCGTGATGAGATGGCAGACATGACGACCGAGACCGCGCACCGGGCCGGCGCGGCCGGCAACGCCGACGGGGTGGGCACCTGGGCGGTGCTGTTGCCTGCCGAGCGGTACGAGGCCGAGCGGCTCGTGCACCACGACACGCTGGAGCTGACCGGGCTGACCGACGTCGCCCGGCTGGGGCCGGGAGACCAGGTGGCCGTGCTGGTCGACGCGCCGCCCCGGCTGGTGGCCCTCGGCCGGGTCAGCGCGCCGGGCCAACGCCACCGGGAAGATCCGGACGACCCGCAGTCCCCGGGTGTGCCGGGGACGCTCGTCGTCGCGTACACCCGACGGGCCTTCGACGAGCCGGTGCCGGCCGACCTGCTGACGCTCGACGGGCCGGTCACCGCACTGGAGCCGGCCGCCTTCCGGGCGTTGGCCGACCAACTCGGCCCGCCTCCGGCGCGGCGTACCTGGCTGGTCAGCCTCGACCTGCCGATCGAGGCCGGCACGCCCGCCGAGGCGGTTCGGCTGTTCTGGTCCTACGTGCAGGAGCTGGGGCCGCGGGAGCTGCCCGCCTTCGTCTCGCCGTCCGGTGACGAGCTGGCCATGCAGGCCTTCGTGCTGGGCGAGCAGGCCAACCAGGACCCGGAAGAGGACGACTAGAACAACTTGTCCACTCGTCCCCGCCAGTCGGCGAGGACCGGGCCCGGGTCGGTGTCCAGCACCCGCTCCAGCAGCGTGGCGTAGACGTCCCGGAAGTCGGTGGTGTATTTCAGATCGCCGTCGTCGAGATCAGTGAGACTCGGCGGCGCGCCGTGCCAGCCCCCACGGACGCCCGCGCCGAGCAGCAGCACATCCGAGGCGGTGCCGTGGTCGGTACCGTTCGAGGCGTTGGCTCGGACCCGGCGGCCGAACTCGGAGTAGACCGCCACCACCACCTTCCGGCCCGCCTCGGTGCGACCCATCCGGTCGGCGAACCCGGTCAGCGCCCGATCCAGCTGGCCCAGTAGGACGGCCTGCAACTGCTTCTCGTCGGCGTGCGTGTCGAAGCCGCCCAGCGACACCGAGAAGACCCGGGTGGACACTCCCGCCTCGACACACTGCGCGACCAGGTCGAGCTGCGCGTCCAGCGGGGTGCGCGCCCCACCGGTGGCCGTCGCGGGGGCCTCCTCGCCGTCCGGGTCCGCCGTGTCGGGGTCGGCGGAGTCGCGTACCTGGCGGATCATCTCGTCCACCGACCGCAGGTCGGCGAAGCAGGCGGCGGCTCGACCCCGGGCCGCCGACTCGCCGGCCTCCGCGGCGGCGAACGCGGTCAGTGTCTCCGCGGGCAGCCCCTTGGCGGCCTTCCGGTCGGTCACCGGCACTGCCGCACCGGCGCTCCGCGCCCCGGCCAGCAGCGGCGGCAGCGCTGGCTCGAAGGAGACCGCCAGCCGGGGGTCGCCACCGGCCTGGTCCAGCCACCGCCCGAGCCAGCCGGTGTTCCCGGGCCGGTCCGGTTGCGCGGTGTGCCAGATGTCCATCGACCGGAAGTGGCTGCGGTCCGGCTTCGGGTAGCCGACCCCGCGCACGATCGCCAGCCCACCGCCGGACCAGCGCCCATGCAGGCCGGCCAGTGCCGGGTTGAGGCCGAAGTCGTCGTCCAACCGCCGAACCTCCCCGTCCGGGTACGCCAGCTCGGGGCGGGCCGCCCGGTAGGCCGGATCGCCGTACGGAATGACGGTGTTGAGCCCGTCATTGCCGCCGTAGAGGGTTACCAGCACCAGCGTGCGGGACTGCGGATCGCGGTCCCCGGTGGTGTCCAGCAGGTCCCGCAGGCTGTACGCGCCGGCCCCGGCGGCCAGCGCGCCCGCGCCGACCACTCCGCTGGTCAGCAGGAACCTGCGTCGGGTCACTGTGTCCATGTCGACTCCTCCGCTCAGCTGACTGTGTATTCGGGGCTGACCAGACCGGCGGCGAGCAGCTTGCGGGGCTCGCCGGCCAGCGGGGTGAGGGCGGCGCGGGTGCGGGCGCCCCAGCCGTCGACCACCAGCAGCCGGGCCAGCGCGTCCGGGCGGCCGGCGGTGGGCGCGGCGGTCAGCCGGGCCAGCACCGGTGGCGCCGCGGCGGCGGCCAGCACCCCGGCCGTGCGCAGCCGGGCCTGCAACGACGAGGTGGTCAGCCACGCGGCCCCGGCCGGCCATCCGCCCACACTCGGTGGCCGTAGCGGCACCTGGTCCAGCGCGTTCAGGCCGGCCAGCAGTTGTCGGCGTTGCTGCTCGGGCAGCGCGGACGGTTGGATGCCGAGCTGCCGCAGCGCGCCGACCAGCCATTCCACCGGCTGTTTCACCAGCGTGCCCCGGGTCTGCGCGAAGGCCGGTGCGGAGAAGATCGCGCGCAGGGTGGCAAGGGTGTCCGCGCCGGCCAGACCGTCCGGTGCCGGGATGTCGGCGCCGGCGTAGCGGAACCAGAGCCGCCCGGCCACGAAGGTCGCCGCGGCGGGGTGGGCGGCCAGCAGCCCGGCGTACGCCTCGGCGTCGAACCGGCCGCTCTGGCCGAGGATGCTCTTCTCGCCGGGGTCGTGCCGTTTGGGCTCGAAGCGGGCCACCCCGGTACGCCGGTCGACCACCCAGCCGGTCAACGCTCGCGCGCCGGCCTTCACGTCGGCCTCGCCGTAGGCGCCGATGCCGAGGGTGAACAGCTCCATCAGCTCACGGGCCAGGTTCTCGTTCGGTGCCTTGCGGGTGTTCTTCTGCCCGTCCAGCCAGACGATCAGGGCGGGGTCGCGCACCATCGCGGCGACCAGCGGGCCCAGCGGCCCACGACCGTGCCGGCGCAGCGTCGCCAACTGGCCCACCATCAGCCGCGCAGACTTGACCTTCTGCGCGCTGGTGGCCCAGTGCCCGTGCCAGAAGAAGAGCAACTTCTCGGTCAGCCCGTCCTCGGCGGCCACCATCCGGTTCAGCCACCACTCGGTGACCTGCTGGAGTTGCTTGCGGCGCTCCGCGTTGGCCTGCTGCCGCTGCTCGCGGGTGGAATCCTTGGTCAGTTCGGCGTACGGGTCGGGAGGCAGCGTCGGGGTCGGCGTGGCCGCCGCGCCCCGGTCCGTCGCCGGCTGGGTGAGCAGCCGGTCCACCGTCGCCGCCGGCCCGGCCCGCTCGGCCGCGTCCACCTCGTCGGCGGTCGGCCCGAAGGTGGCCCGGCGCAGCAGGTGCGCCACCGCTTCACGATCGCTCATACCGGTCGACGCTAGGCGTCCCGTGTTCGAGGTCGGTAAGGACGGCGTCCGGATCGCGTTCAGCGTCCCTCGAAGACCGGTTTCTGCTTACCGACGAAGGCGAGGGTGGCCGATCGGTGGTCGGCGGTGGCGCCGCAGATCGACTGGGCCTGCGCCTCGGCGGCGAGGGCGTCGGCGAGGGTGCCGGCATCGGCGATGGAGAGCTGCCGCTTGATCGCCCCGTACGCGACGGTCGGGCCGGCGGCCAGGCGGGCGGCCAACTCCTGGGCGACGGGCAACACCTGTTCGTCGTCGTCCGTCAACCGGTTGAGCAGGCCCAACCGGCAGGCCTCCTCGGCGCGGACCGGCTCGGCCAGCATCAGCAGCTCCACCGCCTTGGCGTGGCCGACCAGGCGGGGCAACGTCCAGGAGGCGCCGGTGTCGGCGGCGAGACCGACCTTGGCGAAGGCCATCAGGAAACTGGTGGTCGGACCGCCGATGCGGATGTCGGCCAGGAACGCCAGCGACGCGCCGGCCCCGGCGGCCATCCCCCGGACCGCGGCGATCACCGGCTTGGGCAGGTTGGCGAGCCGGGCGGCGATCGGGTTGTAGTGCGCCCGCACGGTGCCCAACGGGTCACTGGTGGAGTTCTCCAGGGTGGCCACGTGCTCGCGCAGGTCCTGACCGGCGCTGAACGACCCGCCGGCCCCGGCCAGGACGACCGCGCGGCAGGACCGGTCGGTCTCCAACTCCGCCAGGGCGTCCCGCAGCGCCTCCTTGAGCGCCACGTCGAGCGCGTTCATGGCGTTCGGCCGGTTCAGCGTGAGGGTGACGACGGCGTCGGTCCGGTCGACCAGCAGCGGCTCGGTCACGTGTCAACGACCCTTCTGTCGGACGATGCGGTTGCCGGCGTCGAGGCACTGTTCGACGTACCGGTCGGCGGCCGGACGCAGACGGGCCGCGTGCCGGTCGAAGAAACTCGCCGCGGCGGTGCCGGGCCACCGCTCGGGCAGCAGCGCCGGGGGCAGCTGCGGGTCCTGGAAGAGGAACGTACGCCACGCGTGCACGAGCCGGAACCGCGCCGCGTACGCCTCCTCGTCGCTGCTGCGCACGGTGACTGCGGCGAGCAGCGGGCGCTGGTCCGCGACGAACCGCTCGTAGGCGCGGCCGATCTTGGCCAGGTTCCAGGCGCGTCGGACCACGCCCATCGCGCCGGGGGTGCCGGAGAAGTGCGAGGCGGTGAACCGCTCGAACCGGATGCCGGTCTCGGCGAGGAGCAGGTCGACATCCTCGGCGGGGCGGGTGGCGACCCAGGTCTGCTCGTCCAGCGTCCCGTAGCCGAGGAAGCTCAGGTTGGCGGCGAGCCGCTGGCGGTCCCGCCGGGAGCCGGGGGCCTCCAGCACCAGCAGATCGAACCGGCCGTCCCAGGTGACCCGGCCGGTTCGGTAGATCCGGGCCGCTGCCTCGTCGAGTCGTCGGGCGGCTTTCGGTGTGATCGAATATCCCGGTCCGGAGACCAACCGGAGTGGTTCGAGCCAGCCCTGACGCACCATCCGGGACACGGCGGTGCGAACTGCTGGCGGTGCGATTCCCAGCGGCGCCAGCAGCTTGACCAGGGCAGCAACCGGTGCCCGGCCACCCCTCGGACGGAGGTGGTCGCCGTACAGGTCGAAGAGTGCCGACCGTGCCTGCATGACCGCACATTGTGACAGGCCTTCTCAAGATAAGCTAGATGCTGTTACATCAATGCTGCTCCGGTTTGGGTCCGGCGGTGTTCATCAGGGAAAATCGTTTGTTGACACCCCCGTGACCGTTGCGGGTGGTCGTGACGAAGTGGCTGTGGGGCAACCCACCGACCCTGGTGTAGGTCTGAGGGGAGACAACATGGCGGCGATGAAGCCGCGGACGGGCGACGGTCCGCTGGAAGTCACCAAGGAGGGGCGGGGCATCGTCATGCGGGTCCCGCTGGAGGGCGGTGGCCGGCTCGTCGTCGAGATGACTCCCGACGAGGCCAACGCGCTCGGTGACGCACTGAAGGCAGCGGCCGGCTGAGTAAGGAGTGCTCCGGGCGGCTCATGCCGCCCGGAACGTTCTTCGGACCCTGAGCCACCGGAATCGCCGGTGGCTCAGGGTCTTCAACGCTGCGGGCAGGTGGGTTCGCCGCCGGTCCGCGACACATTCCTGGAGGTACGGTTCCGCGTGCTCGCCATCCGTCTGATCGCCGAGCCCGACCGGCTCGACGCCCTCGTCCTGCCCGTCCGCCCGGCCGACTCCACGGCGGAAGGTGACACCTCGGCCGAGCCCGCCCCGACCGCTGTGGCGACCCCGGACGGCACGGCCGACGAGGCCGCCGCACTGGCGTCAGCGGCCCGACTGAGCGGCCGAGCCGGTGAGATCCACACCCAGCTGCGCCCCGGGGGTACCCCCGACCGGCTGCTGCTGCTCGGCATCGGTGACGGCGACGAGGCGGCCTGGCGGACGGCCGGCGCGGCCCTGGCCCGCTCCGCCTCGGCTGAGACGCATATCACCATCGCGCTGCCGGCCGAGGTGACCCCGGCCGAGGTTCGCGGGCTGACCGAGGGGCTGCTGCTCGCCCCGTACCGGTTCCGCCTCACCGAGGCCGGCGACCGACCGGCGCTCACCAGCGTCGACCTGCTGCTCGCCGACCCGACCGGGTACGAGGACACCGTCGCCACGGCCCGGACCACGGCCGCGATGACCCATCTCGCCCGCGACCTGACCAACACCCCCTCCTCGGTGAAGACCCCGCAGTGGTTCGCCGACCAGGTGGCCTCCGCCGCAGCTGATCTTCCGGACCTGCGGCTGCGGGTGCGTGGCCCGGCTGAGCTGACCAGCGAGGGCTTCGGCGGGATCCTCGCCGTGGGCGGGGGGTCCGCCAGCGGACCCCGGCTCGTCGAACTGGACTGGCACCCGGCCAACGCGCGTACCCACGTGGTGCTGATCGGCAAGGGCATCACCTTCGACACCGGTGGCATCTCGATCAAGCCGGTGGCGTCGATGAAGCTGATGCGCAAGGACATGGCCGGCGCGGCCGCGGTCGTCGCCGCCACCCTGGGCGCCGCCGCGCTGCGGCTGCCGGTCCGGATCACCACGTTGGCCCCGCTGGCCGAGAACATGGTCAGCGGCTCGGCGTTCCGCCCCGGCGACGTCATCCGGCACTACGGTGGCACGACCAGCGAGACGACCAACTCCGACGCCGAGGGCCGGCTGGTCCTCGCCGACGCGCTGGCGTACGCGGTGCAGCAGCTCAAACCCGACCTGCTGATCGACCTGGCCACGCTCACCGGGGCGAACTCGGTGGCGCTGGGCAAGCGCACCGCCGCCCTGTACAGCGAGAACGACGAGCTGGCCGCCGGCGTACTGGCGGCGGCCGAGGCAGCCGGCGAGTCGGCGTGGCGGATGCCGCTGCACACCGACTACGTCGAGTACCTCGGCAGCGAGATCGCCGACCTCTACAGCGCACCGGCGCAGGGCGCCGGTTCGGTGCTGGCAGCGCTCTACCTGCGCGAGTTCACCGGCGACCTACGGGACCGCTGGCTGCACCTGGACATGTCGGCCCCGTCCTGGGCCGACGGCGACCAGGCCGAGGTCAGCCGGGGCGCCACCGGCTGGGGCGTCCGGTCGTTGCTGCGCTGGCTCGCCAGCGTCGACTAGGGCTTTGACACACGCCCTAGCACTTCACCGCGGCGAGCAGCCCGTGTCCGACCGGAAGCAGCGCGGGGATCCAGTGCTCCGACTCCCGGACCGCCTTGATCGTCTCGCGAACCGTCACCGTCTCCGCGTCCCGGGCGGCCGGGTCGCCGATCCGGTCGCTGGCCAGCACGCCGTTGAGCGCCAGCACGCCCCCCGGACGCAACAGCCGCAGCGCCGCCTCCACACAGGCATGGAAACCGGTCGCCTCCGCGTCCACGAAGACCAGGTCGTACGCGCCGTCGGCGAGCCTGGGCAGCACGTCGAGCGCCCGACCGGTGATGATCCGGGTGCGCCCGGCCGCGAAGCCCGCCTCGGCGAAGATCCGCCGGGCGATCCGCTGGTGCTCCACCTCCACGTCGATGGTGGTGAGCACGCCGTCGGCGCGCATGCCGCGCAGCAACCAGACGCCGCTCACCCCGGTGCCGGTGCCGATCTCCACCACCGCACGGGCATTGCCGGCGGCGGCCAGCAGCCGCAGCGCCGCCCCCGCGCCGGGGGTGACCGCGTCGAGGCCGACCTCCCGGGCCAGGCTGCGGGCAGTACGCAGAACGAGATCCTCGGTGACGTACGACTCGGCGAACTGCTGAGCCAGCGTCGTCGAACTGCCGGAACCGGCGACCGTGGCGATGGGGCACCTCCGGGGGCGGTGCGTGGTGCGGGGGCGGGTTGGCACTGTGAAGCGTAGAGGCGACCGTCGTGGGGCGCAGCCGCGCCTCCACCGGAAGCGATCACCGGGGCAACCGCTGACTGCACCGCGGACATCCGTGCAATCCTGGAGGCGGTATCCCGTCAGCCGCGACCAGACCGGCCCGTGGCCGGGCGACGCGGCGCGGGATCCGGGGACGGACTGGGAGGCACCGACGTGACCGACGGCTGGGACTGGCGCCGGGGCGGTGAGACTCCGGCTCCGGCGCGACCGCCCGGGGCAGGAGCCCCGTCGGTGGGGCCGCCGACCATGCCGGGGGCTGACCCCACGCCCCTCGCCTCGCCAGGCGGCGGGCCGACACCGGGCTGGCCGGCGCCTTCTGGCGGGTCGGCACCGAGTTGGCCGGTGCCTTCTGGGGGGCCGGCACCGAGCTGGCCGGCGCCGGCCGCGAGCGGGCCTGCCTCGGCCGACGCGTCGCCCTGGTGGTCGGACGCGCTCGCCGACCCCTGGCGTGACCCGGCGGCGCCGACCGCGGTGGTGGTGCCCGGCGCGGTGGCTCCCGGCACCGAGCCCGAGCCGGTCACCGACCCCGACGCGCCGGGCCGGCCGACAGTGCGCCACCTGTTGCTCATCCCCGTGATCACCGCGCTGCTGGCCGGCACCCTCGGTGGTGCGCTGGGCTACGCGTTCGCGGTGCGCGGCGGCGCTGCTGCGGCGGTCCTCGGTGGTGCGCCCGCGGAAGTGCCGGCGCTGGCGCAGCGCAAACCGGAGTCGCTGGCCGGGGTCGCCGAGCGGGTCCTGCCCAGCGTGGTCACCGTGCGGGTGAGCAGCCTCGGCGGGACCAGCGAGGGCTCCGGGTTCATCGCCACCGCCGACGGCCATGTGATCACCAATGACCACGTGGTGGCCGGCGGCACCGGCAAGGCCTCGGTGGTCTTCAACGACGGCAGCACCGCGCCGGCGGCCATCGTCGGTCAGGACCCGGAGTCGGACATCGCAGTGATCAAGGTGAGTCGTCCGGGGCTGCGACCGGTGGAGTTCGGCGACTCCGACGCGCTGGCGGTCGGCGACCCCGTGCTCGCCATCGGCTCACCGTTGTCGCTGGCCAACACGGTCACCGCCGGCATCGTGAGTGCTCTGGACCGGACCATGCAGGCCGGCGAGCCGGGTGGCCCGGTGCGCTACTACGCCGCCATCCAGACCGACGCCGCGGTCAACCACGGCAACTCGGGCGGCCCACTTGTCGACGGTGCGGGCCGGGTGGTCGGGGTGAACTCCACCATCAAGTCGCTTGTCGCCGAGGGGCAGGAGGCGGGCAACATCGGGCTCGCCTTCGCCATCCCGATCAACCAGGCCAAGCGGGTGACCCAGGACATCATCGGCACCGGCAAGGCCCGACGTACGGTGATCGGCGCTCGGGCGGACGGCCCGACCGGGGTTGTCGGGGGTGGCCTGCGGCTGGCCGAGGTGGAGCCGTCCGGCCCCGCGGACGGCGCCGGGTTGCAGGTCGGCGACGTGATCCTCAAGATCAACGGGCGGCCGATGACCGAGCCGACGGACCTGACCGCGTTGGTCCGCAAGTACGCGCCCGGCTCGGTCGTGACCGTCGAGTACCGGCGGGGCTCCGCCACGCAGAACACCTCGGTAACTCTCGCCGCGGACGCGAAGTGAACAGCGGCGCACCCCTTGCCCGAAAGCGGTCCGGCGTGCGTAGTCTTGCTGCTGACGCCGAGAGGAGGCCCGCGGGATGCTCGACAACCTGAACTGGTGGGAGATCGGTGCGCTGCTGCTCCTGGCGCTGCTGATCTTCGGCGATCGGCTCCCCGCCGTGATCACCGACGGCCTGCGGTTGGTGCGCAACCTGCGCGACATGGCCCGCAACGCCACCGGCGACCTGAGCCGCGAGCTGGGCACCGACATCCAGCTGGAGGACCTGCACCCGAAGGCGTTCATCCGCAAGCACCTCCTCAGCGAGGAGGACGAGGCGGCGATCCGCAAGCCGTTGCAGGGTGTCTACGACAACCTGCGGGCGGACGTCAGCGGCGTGCACAACGACCTGAAGGACGTGGCCAACGCCGCCGACCTGCGGTCGAACGAGTCCCGCTCCGGCACGGCCACCAGCACCCCCTCGGCGCCGGCCCCCCGCGTCAGCTACGACGACGCCACCTGACCGTCCCGTCCCGCTGCCCGCGCTTGCCTTGATCAACTCGGTTTTCAGCAAGTCGGCCCGTCAACCGGCACGGGATGCCCCGACTTCCAGAAACCCGAGTTGACCATGCCGGTCAGCGCCCGGTCAGCGCCCGGCTGGACCGCCCACCGACACGACTCAGCCCGCCGGCCAACAGCGGCCGACGGGCTGACGGTGTTCGAGGTGGTCAGCGGCCGGCGGGCTTGAGGCCGAGTGGCTTGCCGAGCAGTGACTCGCGGCGCAGGGCGAGCCGGTCGGCGATCGTGCCGAGCGCCTGCGCGGCCGGGGATTCCGGCTCGGCCAGCACGACCGGGTTGCCGGCGTCGCCGGCCTCCCGGACCCGGGTGTCCAGTGGGATCTGACC
The DNA here is from genome assembly GCF_040607895.1 of Micromonospora sp. NPDC005220. Lineage (NCBI taxonomy): Bacteria > Bacillati > Actinomycetota > Actinomycetes > Micromonosporales > Micromonosporaceae > Micromonospora > Micromonospora sp. NPDC005220. Next base: position 52,568 of record NZ_JBEXHP010000010.1, on the reverse strand, counting down.
GAGCAGCGGCACCTGCGCGCCGATGGTCCGGCTCAGCGACTCGGCCACCGCCGTACCGCCCCCGGCGCCGAAGATCTCCATCCGGGAGCCGTCCGGCAGCTCCAGCCAGGACATGTTCTCGATGACGCCGACCACCCGCTGGTGGGTCTGCAGGGCGATCGCCCCGGCCCGCTCCGCCACCTCGGCGGCGGCGGTCTGCGGGGTGGTGACGATCAGGATCTCCGAGTTGGGCAGCAACTGGGCGAGCGAGATGGCCACGTCCCCGGTGCCCGGCGGCAGGTCGAGCAGGAGCACGTCCAGGTCGCCCCAGTAGACGTCGGCCAGGAACTGCTGGAGCGCCCGGTGCAGCATCGGGCCGCGCCACACGACGGCGGCGTTGCCGGACGTGAACATGCCGATGGAGATCACCTTCACGCCGTGCGACTGCGGCGGCATGATCATGTCTTCGACCCGGGTGGGTCGGCCGTCCGCGCCGAGCATCCGGGGCACCGAGTGGCCGTAGATGTCCGCGTCGACCACCCCGACGGAGAGCCCCCGGGCGGCGAGCGCCGCCGCCAGGTTGACCGTCACGCTGGACTTGCCGACGCCGCCCTTGCCGCTGGCCACCGCGTACACGCGGGTGCGCGAGCCGGGCTGGGCGAACGGGATGACCGGCTCCTCGGTGGCGCCGCCACCGCGCAGCTGCGACTGCAACGACTGCCGCTGCTCGGGGGTCATCACCCCGAAGTCGATCTCCACGCCGGTGACGCCTGGCACCGCGGCGAGGGCGGCGGTGATGTCCGTACGCAGCTTGTCCTTCAGCGGGCAGCCGGCGACGGTGAGCAGCAGTTCGACGCGGACGACACCGCTGGCACCGATCGCGGCGGAGCGGACCATGCCCAGCTCGGTGATGGGCCGGCGGATCTCCGGGTCGTTGACGGTGGCCAGGGCGGCCTGGATCGCGTCCTCGACGGTGCTCACGGGTGCTGACATGCCCGCAATGCTACGTCGCGGGGCATCCGTTGCCGCCGCTGCCCGGGGCGGTGTGAGCCAATCGATGACCTGTCGGTCAGCCCTCCGACCGGCGCGGCGCGGTGCCGTCCGTCCGGGCGTCCCGGGTGAGGTCGCCGTCCAGGTCGTCGCGGGGCTCGTCCAGGCCGACACCGTCGGTCGGCCGCTGGCCACGCCGCTCCTGCCGGCTCTCCTTCTCCTGCTGGCGGCGCTCCAGCCGCTGCCGGCGTTGCCCCGCCTCATCCAGCTCCTCGGCCAGCCGGGCCAGCTCGGAGCGGAGGAAGTCACGGGTGGCCACCTCGCCCAGCGCGATCCGCAGGGCCGCGATCTCCCGGGCCAGGTACTCGGTGTCCGCCTTCTGCGCGGTGGCTCGCCGCCGGTCCTCCTCAAGGGCCACCCGGTCCCGGTCGGCCTGCCGGTTCTGGGCCAGCAGGATCAGCGGGGCCGCGTAGCTGGCCTGCAACGACAGCATCAGGGTCAGGAACGTGAAGGTGTACGGGTCGAAGCGCAGGTTCGCCGGGGCCAACGTGTTCCAGACGAACCAGACCGTGATCACCACCGTCATGATGACGATGAAGTTCGCGGTGCCCATGCCCCGGGCGATGCCCTCGGACCACCGCCCGAATGCCTCCGCGTCGAACCGGGGCAGCTTGACGCCCCGGGGCTCGCGTGGCTGGTCGAGACGATCCGTCCGCCGCTGCTCAGCCATCCGCGCCGTCCAGCCCGGCGTCGGTGCCGCCCGGGGCGGCCAGGGCGTCGCGGTCCCGCCAGTCCCGGGGGAGCGAGTGGTCCAGCACGTCGTCCACCGTCACCGCGCCGACCAGCCGGTTGTTCCGGTCGATCACCGGCATGGCGACCAGGTCGTAGGTGGCCATCCGGCGGGTGATCTCCGGCAGTGGCGTGGTGGGGCGCAGCGGGTCGATGTCGTTGACCACCACCTTGCCCAGCAGGTCGGCCGGGGGTTCACGCAGCAGCGCCTGAAAGTGCACCATGCCCAGGTAGCGGCCGGTCGGCGTGTTCTGCGGCGCCCGGGTCACGAAGACCTGCGCGGCGACGGCGGGGGAGAGCTGCGGCTCCCGGATCCGGGCCAGCGCCTCGGCGACTGTGGCGTCCGGCGGCAGGATGACCGGCTCCGAGGTCATCACACTGCCCGCCGTGCCCGGGGTGTATTTCAGCAACTGGCGTACCGGGTCGGCCTCGTCCGGCTCCATCAGGTCCAGCAGCACGTCCTGCTCCGGTGGGGGCAGCTCGTTGAGCAGGTCCGCGGCGTCGTCCGGGTCCATCTCCTCCAGGACGTCGGCGGCCCGCTCCCGGTCGAGGCCGGCGAGGATCTCCACCTGGTCGTGCTCCGGCAGCTCGCTGAGCACGTCGGCCAGCCGCTCGTCGTCGAGCGCGGCCGCGACCTCGTTGCGCCGCGCGTCGGGCAGATCCTGCAACGCGTTGGCCAGGTCGGCGGGGCGCATGTCCTCCAGGACGGCGAGCAGGTTGGCCGTACCCCGGTTGTCGGCGATGCCGCTGAGACCGCGCACCCGGTCCCACTCGACCTGGTGCAGGTGGCCGCGGCGGCTGAGCCGACCGGTCTGCTCGCGGACGGCGACCCGGGTCAGCGACCACTCGCCGCCCCGGGTGCACTCCATCGCGACGTCCACGACCGCGCCGGGCTGGCCGCCCGGGTCGAGTTGCACCCGCCGGTCGAGCAGTTCCTGGAGCACCAGCAGCTCGTTCGGGCGCTTCTCGAACCGGCGCAGGTTGAGGGTGCCGGACCCGAGCACGACGGCGTCCGCGTCGATGGAGGTGATCCGGTTGATGGACAGGAAGATTCGACGACGCATCGGCATCTCGGCGACGAGGCCCACCACCTCCGGCGGACGCTTGGTCGCCCGGAGCCGTGCCACGGCGTCACGAACCCGGCCCACCTGATCACCGTTCGGGTCGAAGACGGCGACTCCGGCGAGACGGGCGATGTAGACCCGGGTCGGCGTGCTCACGGGCACCAGCCTAAGCGCCTAGTGTTTATCAACATGTCGACAGTGGCCTACGAGATCGTGGACGTCTTCACCGATCGCCCCTTCGCCGGCAACCCGCTGGCGGTGGTCTTCGGCGCGGAGGCGCTGGCCACCGAGCAGATGCAGGCGCTCGCGCTGGAGTTCAACCTCTCCGAAACGGTGTTCGTGCTGCCGCCGAGGCAGGTCGGCAGCACCTATCGGGCCAGGATCTTCACTCCGGTGGAGGAGTTGCCGTTCGCCGGGCATCCCAGCGTCGGCGCGGCGGTCACCGCGTGCCGGCGGGGCATGTTCGGTGTGGGGCAGGTCACCCAGGAGTGCGGGGCCGGTGTGCTGCCGATCGAGGTGACCGCGTCCGGGGCGACGCTGACCGGTGGTGCCGCGACCCTCGGGCCGGAGCTGGACCCGGAGCCGTTGCTGGAGATCGCCGGGCTGGCCGCCGGTGACCACATCGGGCCGGCCCCACGGGTCGCCGGCTGTGGGCTGGAGTTCCCGTACCTGCCGGTGCGGCCGGAGTCGGTGGCCCGCGCCCGGGTGAACCCGGCGGCGGCGCAGCGGTACGGGGTGTCGCACGTCAGCGTCTTCTCCTGGGACGCGGCCGCGCAAACCGCGCACGCCCGGGTCTTCGTGCCGGGGATGGGCGTTCCGGAGGACCCGGCTACCGGTTCGGCGGCCCTCGGCCTCGGTGTCTGGCTGGTGGCGAGTGGTCTGCTGCCCGGCGAGGGGCGCTCGGAGTACGCGGTCCGTCAGGGCGTGGAGATGAATCGCCCGTCCGCGTTGGCCTGCACGGTCACCGCGGCGGACGGGGTGGCGGTCGGCGCGACGGTCGCCGGTCAGGTGATGCCGGTGGCCCGGGGCGAGATCGCCGTGCCGCCGTTCGTGGGCTGAGCGGAGGCGCCGATGCGGGAGGATGCGGGTGTGACGGACGACGACGCCCCCGGGGCCACCCCACTTGTCGACGAGGCGATGAAGAAGGCCGCGGTGGCCTGGATCAGCGTTGCCGGTGGGCCGGCGCTCGCGCTCTGGTGCGCCCCGCTGGAGGGCGCGCTGCTGGTGGTCAGCGGGCCGGGCGAGCAGGCCGCACCGGGTCTGGCCGACGCGGCCGAGGCCCAGGTCACCCTGCGCGGCGACCACGGCGGCCGGATCGTCACCTGGCCGGCCCGGGTGACCCGGGTCCAGCCGGGCACCGAGGCGTGGGACGTCACCGCGCCGCTGGTGGCGGCGAAGCGCCTCAACGCGCCCGGCCCGACCGCCGACCTGGTGGCCCGGTGGGCCGCCGACGGATGCGCGGTGAACCGGCTCGCCCCGGCCGGTACGCCGCTGTTCGGCACGGAGTTGCCGGCTGACGCGCAGGCCGAGCCGCCCCGGGCGACGCCGGCGGTACGGGCCACCCGTAAGCCGTTCCGCCTGCATCGGGTTCGCCGCCGCTGATCAGTTGATCAGCCCGTCCGACCGCCGACGCCCGCGACCGCCGCGTCGGCGCCGACGAGGGTGAGCACCTCGCCCAGGGCGCCCAGGGTCGGGCCGCGCCAGTCCCGGTCGGCGTTGAACACCATGTGCGTGGCCAGATCCGGTGCGGTGAGCCGGACGGCGGTCATGCCGGCCCGCTCGGCGCCGGTCAGCTCCTGGCTGCCGCCGTCGCCGACGTAGAGGCAGTCGCTCGGGGCGAGCCCGAGCCGCTGGCAGGCGGTCAGGTAGAGCGCCGGATCCGGTTTGCACCGCCCGACCTGCACCGAGAAGACCCGCACGTCGAGCAGTGGGGCGACCGCGAGCTGCGGCAGGAAGGCCGGCAGTTCGTGCGTACAGTCGCTGATCACGCCGGTGCGCAGGCCGCGCTGGCGCAGGGCCGCCAGCACCGGCACGGCGTCGGCCCGCAGCCAGGTGTCCGCGCGGACCGCCCGGTGCCGGGACGCCACCGCCGCCCGCACCGCATGGTCACTGGGGTGTACGCCGACCTGGGCGCACACCCAACGCAGGGTCGCCTCCGCGTTGCCGAGCCGGCCGGTGGCCCGTTCGTAGTAGGTGCGGTTCAGGACCTCGGTCAGCGCGTCGGTGTGGCAGCCGAGCAGCTCGGCGGTGCCGAGGTGCGCGACACCCCGCTGCACCGAACGGGTCAGGGTGCCGAAGAAGTCGAACAGCACCGCCTGGTAGCTGGGCATGGGGGAACGCCTCCGGGCGGTCGAGGGTCGCCGGCGCGGAACCGCGTGATCGTAACGGAGTGATGACCCTCCGTGCCGACCGTCATACGTGTGAGGATTACGTCCCGTGCCCCCACCTTCATCCCGGCCGACAGTGGATCCGCTGACCACCGGCGCGGTCGGGCTGGCCGTGGTCGCCGTGTCCTCGTCCGCGCCGCTGATCGCGTACGCCGCCGCCCCCGCGCTGGCCATCGCGTTCTGGCGCAACCTGCTCGCGGTGGCCGCGCTGAGCCCGTTCGCGCTGGCCCGGCGTCGCGCCGAGTTCCGTCGGCTGACCGTCGGAGCGGGTCGGCGGGAGGGGCTGTTCTGCGTTCTGTCCGGGGTCGCGTTGGCCGGGCACTTCGCGACCTGGGTGCCGAGCGCCCAGCTCACCACGGTCGCCACGTCCACCGCCCTGGTCGCCACCCAGCCGGTCTGGCAGGGGTTGATCGCCCGCGCCCAGGGGCGTCCGCTGCCCCGGGTGGTGTGGATCGGCATCGCGGTGGCGGTCGGCGGCGCGGCGGTCGCCACCGGGGTGGACGTGGGCGTCTCCGGCCGGGCCGTCCTCGGCGATGTGCTGGCGCTGATCGGCGCTGTGTTCGCCGCCGTCTACACCGCCTTCGGCGAGCGGGCGCGCACCAGCATCAGCACCACCACCTACACCACCATCTGCTACGGGATCTGCGCGCTGATCCTGCTGGCCCTGTGCCTGGTCGGCGGCGTACGGCTGACCGGCTTCGACGGGCGTACCTGGCTGGCCATCCTGGCCCTGGTGGCCGGCGCCCAACTGCTCGGGCACTCGATGTTCAACTACGTCCTGCGGAAGATCCCGGCGACCACGGTGAGCGTGCTGATCCTGCTGGAGGCGCCCGGCGCGGCACTGCTCGGGTGGGCCTGGCTGGGTCAGCTGCCCCGCCCGTACGCGCTGCTCGGGATGGCGTTGCTGCTGGTCGGGGTGGCTGTGGTGGTGCTCGGCGGTGCCCGCGCCGGCCGCCGTGCGGCCGCACCCACCGCCCTGCCCGCCGACCCGACGCCTCTGTCCTGAGGGGGATTCACAGGTACGCGGCGAAGTGGTCCGCCACCAGGTCGGTCAGTCCTTCGCCGTCCAGGCTGCCGTCGACCCGGATCACCCGGACCTCCAGTCGCTCGGCCTGCACGACCGCGTCCGCCGCCACCAACTCGTCGCGTTCCCACCGGTGACGCATCGCTATGATCGGATCGCTCACCCCGGCTACCGCTGCGCTGGCCCGGGGCAGCCGGGTGATCTGGTGGGCGCGGAACCCGGGGGTCGGCACCAGCACCACCATCTGCCGCACCGACTCCACGAGCGGCGCGACCAGTTCTGGTCGCAGCCCCCAGCCCTCGGCCACCACCCGCCGCCCGGGAACCAGTGCGCTGAGGTCGTCGAGCACCCATTCGAAGCGACGGGGAAAGCCGGCCAGCGTCTCGGCCGCCATCCGCGCCGGGTCGGTGTGCACCCAGACGGCATCCGGGTCGAGGTCAGCCGGCGGCTCACCGCGTCGGATCCGGTCGGCCACGCGTCGGTCGTCGTGGCCGCGAGCGTCGTGCCGGTCGTAGAGGTACGCGGTCAGCCCGTGCCGCAGCGCCAGGTTGACGGCGACCGTGGACTTGCCGGCCCACTGCCCGCCACCTATCCACAGGGCCCGTCGCGCGGTGGCTGTCGCATCGAAATTCATGGACTCACCCTGGCCGCCGCCTGAGCCAAGATCAAGTCTTGTTCTCGCGGGTTGAGGATGATGAAGTAAAGGTAGAAGGCACGTCCTGCACCTCGATGACACGGGTGGTCGGCGCGGAGTCGCCGAGAGCAGCGAGCAGCTTGCTCCGTTCCCCCGTCGGCGAGGAACACAACATGGATGCTGGTTCCCTCCGCAGCGGGCCCGCCCGGCGTCTGTCCGGGTGAGGAGGGCGATCCGTTGACGACTGAGGAACGCACCCGGGACGGCTTCGCCGACTTCGTCCGGGCCGAGACCGCTGGGCTGACCCGGCTCGCGCATCTGTTGACCGGTGACCGGCATCATGCCGAGGACCTGGTCCAGGTGGCGCTGGCTCGGGTCGCGGTGCGGTGGGAACGGATCGCGGACCCGCGCGCCTACCTGCGCCGGGTGCTCTGCACCCAGGCGGCCAGTTGGTGGCGCTGGCGGCGGGCCCGCCCACCGGAGCGACTGGACGGGGCGTTGCCGGAACGCCCCGGGCCGGGTGACGACACCGATCTGCGGCTGGTGCTGTCGGCGGCGTTGGCCCGGCTCACCGTGCGGCAGCGTGCGGTTCTCGTGTTGCGCTACTACGAGGACCGCACCGAGACCGAGACGGCCGAACTGCTCGGTTGCCGGGTCGGCACCGTGAAGAGTCAGACCCGCCACGCCCTGGGTCGGCTACGGGTGCTCGCCCCCGAACTGGCCGAACTTGTCGGCCGTGACCCGCAGGAGGTGGCCCGGTGATCCCCCGGCTCTCCGAAGCGCTGCGTCGCCTCGCCGACGACGTGCCGCCCGCGCGCGTACCGGAGGGGCTCTTCGACGCGGCGCGGACCCGGCACCGTCGTCGCCGGGCCGTCGTCGCCGGCGCGCTCGCCGTCCTGGTTCTGCTCCTGGGCACCGGGTACGCGCTGCACCCGGTCGCCCTGCCGCTGCCCGCCGGCCCCCGGCACGACGCCCCTGGCCTGCCCACCCGGCTCGTCGACCCGCCGCTGCGGACCGCCTCGGTGCGGGCGTCGGCACCGGGCGCGGCGGCGATGGTCTTCGGCGGTCCGGCAGTGCGCACCGACTGGTTCGAGAACCGGCTGGGCGTGGTGGCCGCCGACGCGGACCGCTTCCGGGTGCTGGATGCCGGTCCGGCAGTCGCCGGCTTCGAGGCGATGCTCTCCCCGGACGGCAGGTACGCGGCAGTCGGCACGGCACTGATCGACCTGACCACCGGACGGAACACCCCGGATCGCGTGGGCGGCTACCCGCTCGCCTTCGCTGCCGACGGCAAGCGTCTCGTCTACGCCGACGACCAGACCACGTTCACCCCGCCGAACACCTACCACACCCCGTACGCGGGGGTCTACGACCGGGAACGCGGGGCGGACGTGCTGCGGGTGCGGGTCGGCACCGCCTGGGTTGCGCCCGGACGCACCGCCGCGCTCTCGCCCGACGGCGGCGAGTTGGCCCTCCAGGTCCGCGACGAGGTCTGGCTCGTCCGGCTTGCCGACGCCGGCGCCGATCGGTTCGCCGAGCCGTACCGGAAGCTGCCGCTCGCCGGTGGCCGGCTGGCCGGGGCGGGGTCGTGGCTGCCGGACAGCCGTTCGGTGGCGGTCCTGGCCCGGTCCACCTGCACCGACTGTCCGGTGCCGTCCTTCCGGCGCACCTGGACGCTGGCGGTGCGGTCCACTGTCGACGGCACACCACTGGCTGGCGCGGCGTTTCCGCAACTGCCCTCCCGCTCGTTCGTGCAACTGCTCGGATGGCGTTCGGTGGACGAGGTGGTCGCGTTGGTCGGCGTGCCGGGCCCGGACGCGGTCGACCAGCCGGAGGAGCACGACATCGCGTGGGGGCCCTATCAGGAGCCGGGAACGGAGGCGGTGGAACTGGTGGTGCTGCGCCGGGGTGCGCCCACGCCGGAGGTGCTCTTCCGCACCCCGCAGGGCATCACCGAGCTGTCGGTCGCCGCCGACCTCGCGATCGACGGTGCGGTACGCGAGTCCGGCCGCCCCGACTACGGGCCGCTGCCGTTCTGGGCGCTCGCGGCCGGGTTCGTCCTGGCGGCCCTTGTCGCGCTGCCCGTGCTGGCAGGGCTGCGCCGCTGGCGGGGACGGTGGCGTCGTCCGCGCGCCCGGACCGTGCCTAGCCCTCCCGCACCTCGATGACCCGGGTGGTCGGCGCGGCGTCGCCGAGGGCGGTACGTAGCGCCGCCCGGTCCGGGTCGGCGAGGAACGACTCGTACCCGGCCCGGGAATCGAACCGGATCACGTGCACCTCGGTCTGGCCGTCGGTGCCGTGCAACCGCTGGTCGAGGTGGCCGCCGTGTCGTTCGAGCAGGGCCAGCACGGCGTCCTCGTAATGCCGTCCGGCCGTCTCGGCACCGGCGGCGAAGTCCACGATCGCGACGAGTGTCAGCCCGGCGGCGCTAGTCATCGATGCCCACCGCCTTGGCGCTGGCCTCCCAGAGCCGGGCCGCGAGGTGCGGGTTCGTGGCCTTGCGGTACGGCCGACGCAGCCGACGGTCGATGTAGTAACCGCCGCCGATCAGCCGGGAGTGCTCCTGGTTGGCCAGCCACACCAGGGTTTCGGCGCCCTTCTCCGGGCTGCGGAACGGCATGAAGCGCATGCCGAACGCGACCAACCGGCTGTCGTTGGCGAACCGGGTGCGGACCACTCCGGGGTGGAAGCTGTACGCGGAAACGTCCGGCCAGCGCCGGGCCGCCTCGGCGGCGAACAGGATGTTCGCCTGCTTGCTGGTGCCGTACGCGCCCATCGGCCGGTAGTCACGCAGCGGCTTGTTCAGGTCGTCCGGGTCGAGTGCGCCGAAGCGGTGCGCGCCGGAGGCGGTCACCACCACCCGACCCACCCGGTCGGCGAGCAGGTTGGTCAGCAGGAACGGGGCCAGGTGGTTGGCCTGGATCGACATCTCGAAGCCGTCGACGGTGCGCAGTGGTTGCAGCGCGATCGCGCCGGCGTTGTTGGCGAGCACGTCGATCCGGTCGTACGCGGCCCGGAGCTGCTCGGCCAGTCGGCGTACGTCGTCGAGGATCGCGAAGTCGGCCCGGAACAGCTCTGGACGCTCACCGGAGTTCTCCCGTACCCGAACGGCTGCGGCCTGGAGCCGGGCCGGATCCCGCCCGACCAGCACCACCTGGTCGCCACGGCAGGCCAGGTGCACGGCGGCGGCCAGCCCGATGCCGGAGCTGGCCCCGGTCACCACCACCAGTCGGCGCCCAGTGAGATCTTCCACAGGTCCATTCACCCCGGTCATGGCGCGAGGTTACCGTGGCGTCACAACGCCCTTTGGGATCGTTAAGTTCTCGGATCTGTCGTCAGGTGGCGTCGGCGTGCCCGCCGGACGCTGGAAGGAGCGCATCCATGGCCGCAGTCGGTCGCCCCCGCAGGTCCTGCCTCGCCGTGCCGGGTTCCAGCGTCAAGATGCTCGGCAAGGCCCAGGGACTCCCGGCCGACCAGGTCTTCCTCGACCTCGAGGACGCCGTCGCCCCGCTGGCCAAGCCGGACGCGCGCAAGAACATCGTGGCCGTCCTCAACGAGGGCGACTGGGCCGGCAAGACCCGGGTGGTCCGGGTCAACGACCTGACCACCCCGTGGACCTACCGGGACGTCATCGAGGTCGTCGAGGGCGCCGGCGCCAACCTGGACTGCATCATGTTGCCGAAGGTGCAGACCGCCGCCCAGGTGCAGTGGCTGGACCTGACGCTCACCCAGATCGAGAAGACGATCGGCCTGGAGGTCGGCCGGATCGGCATCGAGGCGCAGATCGAGAACGCCGCCGGTCTGGTCAACGTGGACGCGATCGCCGCCGCCTCGCCGCGGGTGGAGACCATCATCTTCGGCCCGGCCGACTTCATGGCGTCGATCAACATGAAGTCGATGGTGGTCGGCGGCTTGATCCCGGACTACCCGGGCGACCCGTACCACTACATCCTGATGCGGATCCTGATGGCCGCGCGCATGCACGACAAGCAGGCCATCGACGGTCCCTTCCTGCAGATCCGCGACGTCGACGGGTTCCGTGAGGTGGCCAAGCGCTCGGCCGCGCTGGGCTTCGACGGCAAGTGGGTGCTGCACCCGGGCCAGATCGACGCCGCCAACGAGGTCTACCAGCCGGCGCAGGACGACTACGACCACGCCGAGCTGATCCTCGACGCGTACGCGCACTACACCTCGGAGGCCGGCGGCCGGCTCGGCGCGGTGATGCTCGGCGACGAGATGATCGACGAAGCGTCCCGCAAGATGGCGCTGGTGGTCGCCGCCAAGGGCCGGGCCGCCGGGATGAGCCGTACCTCGTCGTTCACCCCACCGGCGGAGTGACCGGCCGGGCCGGGACGACAGCCGCCGGCTGTTGATCCGGCTCGACAATCGGCGGTACGCGAGCCCGCCCGCCGGTCAGTAGCTGCTGCTGTCGTTGCTCGTCGCGATCGCGTAGATGATCGCGCCGACGTAGAAGAGGATCACCAGCACCAGGAACCCGGTGAGAATCCAGCCGATGATGATGGCGGCCTTCGCCATCCCCGCACCGCCCTCGCCGCTGAGCCGGATCTGCTTCTGCGCGACGTGCCCGAGGATCGCGCCCACCGGCGCGGTGATGCAGGACGTGAAGCCGATCAGGGCCAGCACGAACGCCGCGACGGCCATCCCGTTGGTCTTCGGTGGCTGCGGGTAGCCGTAGCCGGGGTACTGCGGGGGGTAGCCGGGCGGCGGGTAGCCGGCCGGGGCGTAGCCGGGCATCGGCTGGGTCGCTGGCGCCTGCGCGCCGGCGTACGGGTCGACCGGGGCGTACGGGTCTACCGGTCCAGGTTGCGGGGGCACCGGCTGACCGGCCACCACGGTCGGGTCGGGTGCCGGGCTCGACGGCTGGGCCGACCAGGTCGGATCGGTCCAGTTGCCGGGCGGCGGGGGATTGGTCATGCGAACTCTCCGTCAGGTCGGGGTGCGGAGACAGGGTAGCCAGCGCCGCGCAAACCCGACGCCCCCGCTTCCGGGTGCCGCGTTGCTCGGGCCGGTCGTAACGGGCAGGATCCCTGGCATGGCATACGACGCGCGCGCCGCGGACCGCTCCGGCAGTCGACCCCGACGGGACGTCAGCCGCCCGGGTGCGGCCCGACGCGCCCGGACGGTCGCCCCGGCGGGCAGCCCCGGCCCCGACGAGCCGGTCGCGCTCGCCGACCCGGTCACCATGCGCCTCGACGGGCGGGTCGCCCTGGTCACCGGGGCGGGCAGCCCGGACGGCATCGGGTACGCCACCGCCCGGCGGCTCGCCGACCTGGGCGCACGGGTGGCCATCGTCTCCACCACCCGACGCATCCACGAGCGGGCGACCGAGCTGGGGGTGACCGGCTTCGTCGCGGACCTGACCGACGAGTCCGAGGTCGGCGCGCTGGCCGATGCGGTCGCCGAGCAGTTGGGCGACGTCGAGGTACTGGTCAACAATGCCGGCCTGGCCAGTCGGGCCAGTCAGGGGGTGCTGCGGCCGGTAGCGCAGCTGACCTACGACGAGTGGCGCGGTGAGATCGACCGCAACCTCTCCACCGCGTTCCTGTGCAGCCGGGCGTTCATCGGCGGGATGGCCGAGCGGGGCTGGGGTCGGATCGTCAACCTGGCGGCCACGGCCGGCCCGGTCAACGCCCTGCCCACCGAAGCCGCGTACGCGGCAGCGAAGGCCGGGGTCGTCGGGCTGACCCGGGCCCTGGCCATGGAGATGATCGCCGACGGCGTGACAGTCAACGCGGTGGCTCCCGGCACCATCTACACCGCGGCGTCCACGATGGCCGAGATCAAGCAGGGGCTCGGCACCCCGGTCGGGCGACCGGGCACGCCGGACGAGGTCGCCGCGGCGATCAGCTTCCTCTGCTCGCCGGCCGCCTCGTACATCACCGGGCAGATGCTTGTGGTGGACGGCGGCAACAGCGTCCGCGAGGCCCGCTTCCGCTGACCGCGACCTGTCCGCACCGGCTCGCCGGTCAGTAGCCGCCGCTGTCGCCGGTGTTGCCGAAGGCCACCAGCGCCAGCCAGCCACAGCAGGCCAGCACCGTCAGCCCGGTGAAGACGTAGCCCAGGATCAGCCCCCAGGTCGCGAGTTGGTCGCCCTCCTCGCCGCTGGTGCGGATCTGCCGCTTGGCGACGTGGCCGAGGACGGCGCCGGCCGGTGGAAAGACGAAGGCGAACACCAGCGACAGGATCGCCAGCACGTTGGTGCCCCGACCTGGACCGGACGGCGGTGGGCCGTACTGACCGTAGGGGCCCTGCGGCGGGTACGGCGGCTGCTGGCTCCAGTGCGCCGACTGCTGCGGCCCCTGGTGGCCGTACGGCGACGGTTCGTCCGCCGGTGGCCCGTACGGTGACCGTTCCGCTGGCAGCTCGTACGCGGGCTGGTCCGCCTGCGGCGGCTGGCCGGCCGGCGGCGGCGCGTACGGCGACCGGTCCCTCGGTGGTTCGTAGGGTGACGGCGGCTGCTCGTCCTCGGGCGGTCCCGACGGCGGCGGGTAGCTCACAGCTGTCCTCCTCCTGCCGGTGCCGGAAAAGTCCCTCTTGCCGGACGCTACCCGCAGCGGTGAACCTTTTCACAGCGGTTGTGTGGACTGGTCACCTTGGCCTCGCCGACCCGCGAGGCCGATACTGACCCAGCGTTCAGTTACCCACGAGTAGTGCGCGGATCCCCGGAGGCTGAGATGGCTCGACTCGCCCAGACGCCCGGTCTGACCGATGTGCAACAGTCGATCCTGGAGACCGTTCGGGACTTCGCCGACAAGGAGATCATCCCGCACGCGCAACGGCTGGAACACGCCGACGAGTACCCCACCGACATCCTCGACGGCATGCGCGAGATGGGGCTGTTCGGCCTCACCATCGACGAGGAGTACGGCGGGCTCGGCGAATCACTGCTCACCTACGCGCTGGTGGTGGAGCAGCTGTCCCGGGGCTGGATGTCGATCTCCGGCATCGTCAACACCCACTTCATCGTGGCGTACCTGATCTCCCAGCACGGCTCCGCCGAGCAGAAGGCCCGGCTGCTGCCGAAGATGGCGACCGGTGAGGTGCGCGGCGCGTTCTCCATGTCCGAGCCGGAGACCGGCTCCGACGTCTCGGCGATCAAGTCCCGGGCCGTCCGCGACGGCGACAACTACGTGCTCAACGGGCAGAAGATGTGGCTCACCAACGGGGCGTACTCCTCGGTGGTGGCCACCCTCGTCAAGACCGACACCGGGGCCGAGTCCGTCTACGGCAACATGAGCACCTTCCTGCTCGAGAAGGAGCCCGGCTTCGGCGAGACCGCCCCCGGCCTCACCATCCCCGGCAAGATCGACAAGATGGGTTACAAGGGCGTCGAGACCACCGAGATGGTGCTCGACGGCGTGACCGTGCCCGGCTCCGCGATCCTCGGCGGCGCCGACCAGGTGGGCCGCGGCTTCTACCAGATGATGGACGGCATCGAGGTGGGCCGGGTCAACGTGGCCGCCCGCGCCTGCGGCATCTCCATCCGCGCCTTCGAGCTGGCCGTGCAGTACGCCCAGCAGCGCAAGACCTTCGGTCAGCCGCTCGCCAAGCACCAGGCGATCGCGTTCAAGCTCGCCGAGATGGGTACGAAGATCGAGGCCGCGCACGCCCTCATGGTCAACGCCGCCCGGCTCAAGGACGCCGGTCAGCGCAACGACGTCGAGGCCGGGATGGCCAAGCTGCTCGCCTCCGAATACTGCGCCGAGGTCGTCCAGGAGGCGTTCCGCATCCACGGCGGCTACGGCTACTCCAAGGAGTACGAGATCGAGCGGCTGATGCGGGAGGCCCCGTTCCTGCTGATCGGCGAGGGCACCTCAGAGATCCAGAAGACCATCATCTCCCGAGGTCTCCTCAAGGAATACAGGCTCTAACCCGCCCCGCCCCGCCCCGCCCCGCCCCGCCCCGCCCCGCCCCGCTCCGTCGATCAAGGAGTTGTGGTGGGGGACAGATACGGCAAAAGACTGCGAATCTGGCACCACAACTCCATGATCGACGCGGGGGTGGGGTGCGGGGGTGGGGGCTGGGCGGGTGGGGGCAGGGAGCGGGTGGGTTGAGGGCGGGTGGGTTAGGGCAGGCGGGTCAGGTTGGCGGCGGCGCGTTCGACGATGAGGCAGCGGTCCTCGACGTAGTCCATGCCGGCCTCCTCGGCGATCCGCCGCGCCTCGGCCGAGACGATCCCCAGTTGCAGCCAGACCGCGGGGGCGCCGATCGCCGCCGCGTCCCGGACCACCTGCACGGCGTCGGCCGCCGGCCGGAACACGTCCACCAGGTCGACGGGGTGCGGGATGTCGGCGAGGGTCTTGTAGGCCCGTTCCCCGAACAGTTCGTCGACCGTCGGGTTGACCGGGATGATGCGCCAGCCGTACTGCTGCATCTGCAACGGCACGCCGTGCGCGGCCTTCAACGGGTCGCGGGACGCGCCCACGACGGCGATCACGGCGGAGTCGGCGAGGATCTGCTGAGCGGTACGCACCCGCCGACTGTAGCTCCGACTACAGCAGTGTCAGCTGCTCGGCTGCCGGCGGCGGCGGTGGCTCGGGCAGGCTGCGGTTGTCGCCCCGCTCGCCGCGGTGCAGCCCGTGCCGGCGGGCGGCGATCCGAACCCGCGCGGTCAACTCCCGCTGGTACGCCTGCGGGGCGTACGCGCCGGCCCGGTAGAGCTCGCGGTAGCGGGGCACCAGGTGCGGGTGCTCGCGGGCGAGCCAGTGCGCGTACCACTCCCGGGCGCCGGGGCGCAGGTGCAGGGGCAGGGCGGTCACGCTTGTCGCACCGGCGGCGGCGATCGCCGACACCGTGGCCTCGATCGACTCGTCGCTGTCGCTGAGGCCGGGCAGGATCGGGGCCATCAGCACCCCGACGGAGAAGCCGGCGTCGGCGAGCGCCCGGACCGCGTCCAGTCGGCGGCGTGGGTGCGGGGTGCCCGGCTCGACGGTGCGCCAGAGGTGCTCGTCGACAAACCCCACCGAGAAGGAGATGCCCACCGTGGTCACCTCGGCCGCCTCGCGCAGCAGCGGCAGGTCGCGCAGGATCAGCGTGCCCTTGGTGAGGATCGAGAACGGGTTGGCGAAGTCCCGCAAGGCGGCGATGATCTGCGGCATCAGCCGGTAGCGGCCCTCGGCGCGCTGGTAGCAGTCCACGTTGGTGCCCATCGCCACGTGCGCGCCCCGCCAGCGCGGCGCGGCCAGCTCTCGCCGGACCAGCTCGCCGGCGTTGACCTTGACGATCACCTTCCGGTCGAAGTCCGCACCGGCATCGAGATCGAGGTAGGTGTGAGTATTTCTCGCAAAACAATATCGACATGCATGACTGCACCCTCGGTACGGGTTGATCGTCCACTCGAACGGGACGCGGGACTGCCCGGGCACCCGGTTGAGGATGGACCTGGCCTGCACCTCGTAGAAGGTCATCCCGGCGAACTCGGGGGTGTCGAAGGTGCGGGCGACGGCGCCGGGCAGCGCCAGCGGCAGGGGTGGCGTCGCTGGCGCTGCCCGCTCGGGGTCTCCCTCAACCGGGGGAGCGGCGAGGTTCTCCCAGCGCATGGGCATTATTCGAACACGTGTACGAGGCGAGCGCAAGTGACCCGCCGTACACCGGTGGGCGTCCGGGTGGTCGCAGAGAGGAGGATGAACACCATGAAGACGTCGACCTTCGTCTACGACGGGGACTGCGCGTTCTGCACGAGCTGTGCGGAGTTCATCGAGCGCCGCATCCCCACCGCCGCGCGGGTGGTTCCCTGGCAGTTCGCGGACCTGGACGCACTAGGCCTCACCGTGGCCGAGTGCGAGGAGGCCGTGCAGTGGGTCGGCGCGGACGGCTCCCGCGCGGCGGGCCCGGACGCGATCGCGAAGCTGCTCGCCGCGAGTGGTCCGCTCTGGCGGGTCGCCGGTGCCGGCCTGCAGTTTCCTCCGGTACGCGCTGCCGCCTGGCCGTTGTACCGCTGGGTGGCGCGCAACCGGCACCGACTCCCCGGTGGCACCGCGGCCTGCTCCCTGCCGCAGGAGGCCCGGGAGCGGCTCTACGGGCCGGCCGGTCGCCCGACCACGGGAGCCTGATCGTCGAGGGCCCGCTCCGCGCCGGCTCCCACCGGGCCCTGGCCAGGTGGCACCGCGTCGGCGTCCGTCGGGTCCGCTGAAGGAACGTCGGTCGCTGACGCGGGAGTGGCGCGGCCGATGAGCCGGCGTGCCCAGACCAGCGGGCGTACCCGCTCCAGCGGTAGGAAGCTGGTCATCGCGGCCAGGTGCGGCGCGAACGAGATCGTGATGGTCGCGATGGTGGCCGCATGGAACGAGTAGAAGAAGCCGACCATGGCGAGTCGCCAGCGGGGTGGCAGCAGGAAGACCACCGGGCTCATCAGTTCGAACGCCACGATGCCTAACTGGGCGACGATCAGCAGGTGCGGCACCTGGGCGATCAGGTCCGCCAGGTCGGTGCCGCGCCGGATGATCGCGCGGGCCAGCACCGAGCCGGTCAGCCAGTCCAGACCGCCGAAGCGCAGCTTGGCGAAAGCGGCCAGGAAGTACGTGCAGATCACCGCGATCTGGGTGACGCGCAGGGCCCAGCCACCGGCCTCGGTGCGGGTGGTGTCGCCGTGTCGGGCGCGACCGGCGGTGGGCAGCACGGCCAGAGCGACGAGCAGCCCGAACCGGTCGTGGTCGACCTTCCCGTAGCTCATGGCGATGATCATCCACTCCAGGTACAGCGCGCACACCGCCCAGCCGAGCAGGCGGGGCGCCCGTCCGGTGGCGGCGAGGAGGGCGAGCAGCAGCAGCGCCCAGAAGATCACCGCCACCAGCGTCGCGGTCGGCGTCGGCAGTGGGAGTAGGCGGCCGATCAGGAGCGGCTGGTACAGGTCGCCGGGCACGCTGACCCGGGTGCGTACCCAGGGGGTGAAGATCACCAGATCGGCGGCTACGAACAGGTAGATCAGGGTGCGGAAGGCGGCCACCCGGCCCCGGGGTACGGCCTCGGTCAGCCAGCGGCTCATCGGGTGGCCTGCCAGCGGACGACGGTCTGGTCGGTGTGTCGGCCGGTCGGTCGGCCGCCCTGGATGTCGTGCCAGCGGATGACGATGCGGACCTCGACCAGCGCGGGGGCGTCCGGGTGGCGTTCGGCGTACGCGTCGGCGACCTCGGTGAGCAGCGTCGGGTCGGCGGCGTATCGGGCCTGTTGACCCTCGATCTCGGCGCGGCGGATGCCGGTCGCGTTCTGGTCGAGGTCGATCACCGCCCCGGAGCTGTTCACCCCCTCGACGCGGGTGTCGGGCGCGGGTGCGTTCGGCGGGTTGGAGGTGGAGTACATCCGGAACGGGCCGAACGGGAAGTCGTCGTCGCTGCCCCAGAAGGTGCCGACGACGAGCAGGACGAGGCCGAGTGCGGTCGCGCCCAGTCGGGTCACGCGCCCGCGGGTGGTCAGGTTCTCCATCGGGTCGTGACGATACGGGATGTACCGGCTGTGTCGGGTCCCTCCGACGGCCAGTTCGGCCTGCCCGGGAAGGTGATCATGCGGGTGGTACGACGAAGGCCGGGCCCGTGTCGGGCCCGGCCTCGCGTGTCGTCAGGTGGACGACTCAGTGGTTGTGCTCGGCCAGCTGCTTGCGGACGTCGTCCATGTCCAGCGCCTCGACCTGCTCGATCAGGTTCTCGAGCGCGGACTCGGGAAGGGCGCCCGGCTGGGCGAAGACGATGACGCCGTCCCGGATCGCCATGATCGTCGGGATCGACCGAATGTCGAACTTCGCGCCCAGCTCCTGCTGAGCCTCAGTGTCGACCTTGCCGAAGACGATGTTCTGGTGCTTCTCCGAGGAGCGCTCGTAGACCGGGGCGAACCGCTTGCACGGACCACACCAGTCGGCCCAGAAGTCGACCAGGACGATGCCGTCGTTGCCGGTCACCTCGTCGAAGTTCGCCGAGGTCAGCTCAACGGTTGCCATTGCACTCTCCGATCACCGCGGTTTATCTACGTCCCGTAGAACCAGGGCTGACCGTATCGAATTCCCGGGGGGTGGGGCACGAAACGTGCGCCGGGCTGCCGAGGGGTGCCGCCGGTCATCGACACACGTCTGTTCACACCCGACCTGCGGAACGCAAGTGCACGACGCACTTGCGTGACCTGCCGTGATGGGAGCGTTTCCAAAGAGATCCACCCGATTGAGCTATACGAATCGGTAACTTGGGCATTGACAAGGAGGTATCCGGCCTGCAGAGATCGCTGATCAACCTCCGTCTCATCACGGAGAGTAATGTTACAAAAAGATAAATGTGACCACGATCTCTGTTGAACCTACGCGGGCGTAGGGCAGAATTCCTCACATCAGAGCGTGGGCGGCGGGTGCCGGGGAGGGCCCCGCCGCTCATTGCGTCTCCCCCCAGGTGAGTGACCGGTGTGACATTTCCGCCGTCATCGCGCCCCGCCGGTTGCCTTAACCATCGGTAAGGCATGCTGTGCCGAACTCCATCGCCGCCCGTCGAAGGGACCAGCATGCAGTTCGGTCGCTACTACGAGGAGTTCGAGGTCGGCGCGGTCTACCGGCACTGGCCGGGCAAGACCGTGACCGAGTACGACGACCACCTCTTCTGCCTGCTCACCATGAACCACCACCCGCTGCACATGGACGCGCACTACGCCGCCACGGCCAGCCAGTTCAAGCGCAACGTCGTGGTCGGCAACTACATCTACTCGCTGCTGCTCGGCATGTCGGTGCCCGATGTTAGCGGCAAGGCGATCGCCAACCTGGAGGTCGAGTCGCTGCGGCACGTCGCGCCGACCTTCCACGGCGACACCATCTACGGCGAGACCACGGTGCTGGACAAGCGTGAGTCCGGCTCGAAACCCGACCGGGGCGTGGTGTCGGTGGAGACTCGCGGCTACAACCAGGACGGCACCATGGTCTGCGTCTTCCGGCGCAAGGTCATGGTCCCCAAGCGGGAGTACGCGGAAGCTGCGGTGCCAGACGGAGTGGATCCGGAGCGGCCCAGCTTCCCCGAGCCGCGCTGACCGTCGCGGCTGGCTCGACCGTCGAGGAACACCGGGCTCCTTCCCCAGTCGCGGGTCTGCTGGGGAAGGGGCCCCGTTCCCGTTCCGGGGCATATGCTGACGCCGGAGGTTCCGATGAGCCACTCCGTCGCCGGAGAGCCGCCCTCTGCCGGCCGCCGAGCCGTACCCTTGACCACCGCTGTCTACTCCGCCGCCGAGTGGGACCTGCTCACCAGCCTGCCCGGTCGGGTTCTGGTGGCCGCCGCGGCTCCCGGGCCTGGCCGGACGGAGCGTGGGGTCATGGCGAGCCTGGCCGGCCTGGATGCCGTGGCCGCGGGCCGAGCCTCCGACAGCGACCTGGTCCGCGCGGTGGTCGCCACGATCTACGCCCGCCACGACGGCACCCCGCAACCCGCCGAGCGGCTCACCGACCTGGTGGACCTGCTGGCCGCCTGTCGGGCGGCGAGCCGGGTCCTCCGGCGGCGGGCCGACCCCGCCGACTCGGCGGCGTACCGCCAGTGGGTGCAGTCGGTCGCGGCCCGGGTCTGTCGCGCGGTGCCCGGCACCGGCGCGCGCCGGATGGACCCACCGGCCAGCCCGGCCGACCGGCGCTTCCTGGACCGGCTCGGTGCCGCCCTGGATCTGGGCTGACCGGCAGGTCGCCGCGCCGGGCGCCGACGTGGCCCGTACCCTCTGATGACCGTGACCGACGACCAGCTTGAGGTGGGCGTGGGCCCCTGGCCGGGGGACCCACCGGACGACAGCCGTTACGACCCGCAGCTGCTGGCGGAGGGGGACCGGCGCAACGTCGTCGACCGCTACCGCTACTGGCGGCACGAGGCGATCGTCGCCGACCTGGACCGCCACCGGCACAGCTTTCACGTCGCGATCGAGAACTGGCAGCACGACTTCAACATCGGCACTGTGGTGCGCAACGCCAACGCGTTCAACGCCGCCGAGGTGCACATCGTCGGACGGCGCCGGTGGAACCGGCGCGGCGCGATGGTGACCGATCGGTACCAGCACGTACGGCACCACGAGACGATCGAGGAGTTCGTCGCCTGGGCGGCCGAGCGGCAGCTGCCGGTGTTCGGCATCGACAACCTGCCCGGGTCACGTCCGCTGGAGACCGGCACCCTGCCGCGGGACTGCGTGTTGCTGTTCGGCCAGGAGGGGCCGGGCCTCTCCGCGCCGGCCCGCGCCGCGTGCGACCAGCTCTACTCCATCGCCCAGTACGGCTCGACGAGGTCGATCAACGCGGGCGTGGCCAGCGGAATCGCGATGCACGCCTGGATCCGGGCGCACGCCGACCCGCCGCCGGACTGACCCCCGTCCGGGTGCCGAATCGGACGTTCCGACTTGACGTGCCGGCGGTCCGGGGAGACGGTGGGGATGTGAGTGTCGCGGTGAGTTGTCCGAGATGCGGGGGCCCGGTACGGGCGCCGGATCTGATGAACACCGACTCCATTTGTGTGCGCTGCGGCCCGGTGCCGCCGTTGCACGTGCCCGAGCACATCGGAGCGGAGATCGTCGCGAGCGTGGTGGCGCGGATCACCGCGACCGCCGACGCGCCGGTGACGCCGTTGTGGTGTCCGTGGCCGCTGCCACCCGGTTGGACACTCACCGGCGTGGCGTACGCCGGGGACGACCGGACCGGAGTGCGGGCGACCGCGGTGGCCTGCGCGGGCCCGGCGCCACTCGGCGGTGGTCCGGCCGATCTGGTCTTCGTGGCCGAGGAACCCGGTGTCGGCCTGGGCACCCGACTCGCCGGGCTGACCGGCCCGGATCCGGGACCGGAGTTGGTCGACGCGCTGACCGACCCGGGGCTGGCTCACCCTGACCACGTCGGACCGGCAAAGATCAAGGTCGGCGGGCACCCCACTCCACTGTGGTTGGTGAAATCTCCAACGGATCGAAGCGCGTACGCGGGCGAGGCTCGGGGAATGTGGCTCCATGCGATAGCCTGGCCGGCGAGTGCGGGTCACCTGCTCGCGGAAGATGTCGTGCTACACGACCTGACCGAGTGGACTCCGCCCGAGCTCGTGTACGGCGCACGGTCCCCGTATCTACCCGGGAGAGCTTGACAACTCTCCCGGATTGACGGAGAACGGACGCAGATATTCACTGTACGACACCACACTGATACTCTGGGTGCCGCTGCGGTAATGGGACCCGGCGCCGCGCGAGAGGATGGCCCGCCATGGTCAAGAAGGTCCTCACCTGGGCCGGAATCGCATTCTTGATCTTCTTCGTCGCCTACCGGCCAAACTCGGCGGCGGACGTGTTCAAGTCGCTCGGCGGCGGGATCATGGATATCGCCCAGGGGTTTGGCGACTTCTTCACCAGCCTCGTCGCCTAGCCGCCGATGGGCAGCCCCTCCGGTCCACCCTTCGACCCGGACGACCCCGACCGGGAACGCCGCGAGCGTGACACCGAGCCGATTCCGCGGATCGGGCCTGATGACGGCCCGGGCTACGGGGCCGGGCCCAGCCTGTCCGACGGTCCGTCCCTTTCGGACGACGTCGGCTATGGCGACGGGCCCGGCTATGCCGGCCAGGGGCGTTCCGGCCGGGCGTGGATCCGTGATCCGGAGGCCGGCTACCAGCCGCCGCAGATCTCCGAGGACGAGCTGGCCGGGTTGCGTGCCGACGCGACCGGCTCGACCCCACGGCGGGTGCTGCCACTGGAAGACGAGCCCAGCTCGTTGGTGGCCCGCTACCTCTTCCCCACCGAGCGCTACCGGGGTGAGTGGAAGCGGCACTGGATTCACCTCACCACCCCGATCTTGATCGGCATCGCGGCGACCTTCGTGCTCGGCTACCTCTCCGGCTTTCTCGCCGGCCAGAACGTCGGGGCGCTGACCACCATCGCCGTGCTGCTCTGGTTCGCGGTGATGGGCTGGGTGGCGTGGAGGATCGCGGACTGGTGGTACGACCGGTTCATCCTGACCAACAAGCGGGTCATGGTGGTCAACGGCATCATCACCCGCCAGGTCGCCATGATGCCGCTGGTCCGGGTGACCGACATGAAGTACGAGCAGACGCCCACCGGCCGGGCGCTCAACTACGGCACCTTCGTGCTGGAGTCCGCCGGCCAGGAGCAGGCGCTCCGCGAGATCAAGAATCTGCCCAACCCGAACGAGCTCTACCTGCGTGTGGTCGAAGAGATGTACGAGCCGCAGGCGGTCGAGGCCCGGCTCGGCAAGGAGGCCGACGAGGCCAAGGCCGACGACGGCGCGTGAAGGTTTTCGACCGAACATCGGAGCAAGTGCGCACCTTTCGTCATGGACCAGGCCGTCTCTGACGTGGCACTCTGCCAGGACGGCAGGGGCGTGGAGGTGGGCGGTGGCGAGCAGGGACTCGTTGGAGGAGCAGTTCCGCGAGTTCGTCGCGGCCCGCTCCGCCGCGCTCCTACGCACCGCCTACCTGCTCACCGGGGACTGGGCCACGGCCGAGGACCTGCTCCAGACGGCGCTGACCAAGACCTACCTGGCGTGGAAGCGGCTCGGCGGAATCGAAGCGGTCGAGCCGTACGCCCGGCGGGTGATGGTCAACACGTCGACCAGTTGGTGGCGGCGACGCTGGCACGGCGAACGCCCCACCGAGGTGCTGCCCGAGCGGGCCGGTGTCGACGAGATCGAGCGGCAACTTGACCGTGACCTGCTCTGGCGGCATCTCCGGGAATTGCCCAACCGGCAGCGGGCAGTGCTGGTGCTGCGCTACTACGAGGACATGTCGGAGGCGCAGACCGCCGCGCTGCTGGACATTTCACCGGGCACGGTGAAGAGCCAGACGTCCCGGGCACTCGCCACGCTGCGTCGGCGATTGGGCGCGGACGCACCGGACCTAGCCGGCACCGCCGGCCGGTCGGCCGCTACCGCCGGCGGATCGGCCGCGACCGGTGCCACCGGCCGGACGACGGGCGTGGGTTCCCGGGCCGGCCAGGCCCCGGTCACCGGTGCCACTGCCAGACCCACGCCGGGGCGGGTGGCTGGCCACCCGGTGCCCCGACCGGCCGCGCCCCGCCCCGCCGTGCCGCGCTCGGTCACCCCGCAGGTCGTGCTGCCCACCGCCCCGGCGGCCGTGCCCGTCGGCACAGCCTCCGGGGAGCAGCAGTGAGAGAGTTCCCAGGCCCTCGCGACAACCTGACAAACGGTCCGCCGCGTTCATACCAGGTGCGGCCTGACGAGCTGGAAGGTGCGGTGCGGGAGACCCTCTCGCACCGGGTCGCGCTTGCCCGCCCACTGAGCGTCGATCCGGCCGGCCAGGCCATCCGCCGCGCGAACCGGATCCGGCGCCGCCGCACCGTGACCGGTCTCGCCCTCGCGGCGGTCACCACCGTGCTGCTCAGCGCCGGCATGGCCCAACTCGGTGCCGAGACCAGTCGGGACGGGTCACCCATCGTGGTGATCGGCGACCCGGACCCGGCCAACCGGCCGCTGCCGACGGCAAGCATCCCCGGCCCCGGCCCCTCGCCCGAGACGTCGACCGCTCCTCTCGCCAGCGAGACGCTGGTCGACGCCGACGGGCGGCGGCTGGTGCTGCCCGACGTCGGGCCGGCCGAACGCGCCCAGCCCCTGCCCAACGGCGGCGGTTGGCTGGTGGTCGGCGCGCCGAGCACCGCGGGGCGCTCCCTGTGGGTGGTGCAGAACGACGGCCTGGTGCAGGTGCTGCTGGCCGGCGCGGGCGCGATCGTGCTGGCCCCGGACAGCCTCCAGGTCGCCTGGCGCGACGGGGACGATCTGCTAATGGCGGGCGTGGTCGGCACCCAACTCATCGGGGCGGTGCGCACTCCGGTGCCCACGACGGCGGAGCCCGTCCGGTTCATCGCCGACAGCGTGCTGGTCCGACTCGACCCGGCCGGCGCCGGTCACACCCTCTGGCGGCCCGGTGCGGGGCCGTTGCCGGAGGCCATCGATCAGCAGAGCCTGCACGTCTACGGGCTGCTACCCGACGGACGGCTGGTCGGCCAGGTCGCCACGACCGACCCGGGCCGGACCTGCCTCGCCGTACTCGCTCCGACCCGTGAGCTGAACCCGGTACGCACCGGCTGCGGACCAGAGCTGAGCCAGGACGGCGTCGGCGGGGTCTCGCCGGACGGACGCTGGCTGCTGGTCAACGGGGAAGTCGGCAAGACCGACCGGTCCCTGCTGGTCGACCTCCAGCGGCTTGGGCCGGGCGCGACCGCCATCGCGGCCGGGCCGCCGATGACCGGGGCGATCGTCTGGAGCACCGGGACCCGCGCCTCCTACCTCGACGACAACAGCGAACTGGTCCGGGTCGACGTCGGCCAGGTACGGGCCGGAAAGCCTGCCAGCCCGGCTGCGGTGCCCGGCGTGCCCGCCGGAGAGCGGCCGATCCTGGTGACGGGCTTCTGATCCCCGGTGACCTGGGCGGCCCATGTGAACCGGGCTCACTGATTCCTCGGTAGCGTCGGGCGGTGACCTCGCGTACCGGTTCCGCCCCCCGGATCGACCTGCACACCCACTCGACGGCCAGCGATGGCACGCTGACCCCGGCCGAGCTGGTCGGCGCGGCCTTCGACGCCGGGCTGGATGTGCTGGCGATCACCGACCACGACACCACAGCCGGCTGGGCGCCGGCCGTGGACGCGTTGCCGCCAGGTCTGCGTCTGGTCCGGGGTGCGGAATTGTCCTGCCGTTGGTCCGGAGGGCAGCCGGCGGTGCCGCTGCACCTGCTCGCGTACCTGTTCGACCCGGACCACCCGGAGTTGGTGGCCGAGCTGGCTCGGGTCCGGGCCGCCCGGGAGGAGCGCGGCGAACGGATGGTCGATCTCCTGCGGGCCGACGGCCTCGACGTGAACTGGCCGGACATCCTGGCCGGCGCGGGCGGCGGCACGGTGGGGCGCCCGCACATCGCGCAGGCGCTCATCCGCGCCGGCCTGGTCGACAGCGTCCGGGAGGCGTTCGGCCCGGACTGGCTGGGCGAGCGGTACCGGCTACCCAAGGAGGACATCGACGTGTTCCGGGCCGTTCGACTGGTCCGGGCGGCCGGAGGTGTGCCGGTCTTCGCCCACCCGCGGGCCACCCGACGTGGCCGGGTGGTGCCCGACGAGCTGATCGCCGAGCTGGCCGCCGCCGGGCTCGCCGGGCTCGAGGTCGACCACGAGGACCACAGCCCGGCCGAGCGGGAACACGTCCGGGCGCTCGCCGGCGAGCTGGGCCTGCTCGTCACCGGCTCCTCGGATTTTCACGGCACCCACAAGACCGTTCAGCTCGGCGCGTTCAGCACCAGCGTCGAGGCGTACGAACGGATCGTCGCCGACGGGGTGACCGAGGTCGCTTCGGGCTGATCCGGGTATTTCGCCCATCGCGGCGCGGCTAGGTTGATCACGTGGATCTGAAGCTGTTCGGCGAGGTTTTCGTGACCCTGCTGGTGATCACCGACCCGCCGGGCATGATGCCGATCTTCCTGGCGCTGACCGGCCCGCTGCCCGCCCGCGACCGCCACCGGGCAGCCTGGCAGGCCGTCGCGTTGGCGCTCGGCGTCATCGTGATCTTCGCGGTGGCGGGGCAGACCCTGCTCGCCTATCTGCACGTGGACCTGCCGGCGTTGCAGGCGGCCGGTGGACTGCTGCTCGTACTCGTCGCCCTGGAGCTGCTCACCGGCAAAGCCGACGACCCGAGCCAGCAGGTCACCTCCAACATCGCGCTGGTGCCGCTGGGCACGCCGCTGCTGGCCGGCCCAGGTGCCATCGTGGCCACCATGCTCTTCGTCCAGCAGGCCGACGGGCTAAAAGAGTTCACCGCCATCGCCGTGGCCATCCTCGCCGTGATGGTCGCCGTCTGGATCGTCCTGCGCTTCTCCGGCGGCATCGTGAAGATCCTCCGGCCGGGCGGCATCGAGGTGCTGACCCGAATCGCCGGCCTGCTGCTGGCCGCGATCGCCGTGCAGCTCATCGCCGACGCGGTGGCCGCCTTCGTCACGCAGTACGTCAACATGGCCTGACGCCCGCGCGCGATGTCGGGGGTGGATGGCAGGATCGCAGGCGTGCGACGATCCTCATCAGCGGGAAGGCCGGCGGCCGGCGGCCGGGCCCCTCGGCAGCGCGCCGGCGACGCCGAGCAGCTCGGCTTCGAGGGCATGCCGGAACGGCTGTTCGTCTGCACCCCGAGCAAGCTTGCCTCGTACGCGGACTGCCCGCGTCGCTACCGCTACTCCTACGTCGATCGGCCCGCCCCACCCAAGGGCCCGCCGTGGGCGCACAACTCGCTCGGCGCCAGCGTGCACACCGCCCTGAAAAACTGGTATGCGCTGCCCGCCGACCGGCGCCGCCCCGAGGCGCTGGCCACGCTGCTCAAGGGCACCTGGGTCCGCGAGGGCTACCGCGACGACGAGCAGGAGCGGGCCGCCTACCGGCGGGCATTGGGCTGGCTGGAGGCGTACGTCGAGACGCTGGAGCCGGATTCCGACCCGCTCGGCGTGGAGCGGGTGGTGGCGGTCAAGACCGCGGTGTTGGCGTTCAACGGTCGCGCCGACCGGATCGACTCGCGGCCCGGGCCGGACGGGCCGGAGCTGGTCATCGTCGACTACAAGACCGGTCGCACCGGCCTCGACACGGACGACGCCCGGGGCTCACAGGCGCTGGCGCTCTACGCGTACGCCGCCGAACGGGTGTTCCGTCGGCCGTGCCGCCGGGTGGAGCTGCACCACCTGCCGACCGGCACGGTCGCCGGCCACGACCACACCGTCGAGTCGCTGGCCCGACAACTGACCCGCGCGGAAGAGACAGCCCGCGACATCATGGCCGCCGAACGGGCGGTCGCCGACGGTGCCGACGCGGACGAGGCCTTTCCGGTGGCGCCCAGCCCGCGCTGTGGCTGGTGCGACTTCCGGCGGCACTGCCCGGCGGGCGCGCAGGCCCCGGGCAAGGAGCCGTGGGCGGCCATGGACCGGCCCGCCGACGGTTGATCTCCCTCGTACCGAGGTCGGGTCAGCCGGCCAGTGCCGCGGCGGCGTGCCGCGCGGCCCGCTCCTTGGCTGCCTGCATCAACGGCCCCTCCAGGTAACGGCGGGGGACGGCAGCGAACGCGAGCCGCAGCGCGCGCACGGTCAGGTCTGCCGACAGCGCGGTGGTCGGTAGACCGAGACCTCCGTACATCCGGTGCGCCCACGTCGGCAGCAGCGCGAACGCGGTGCCGGCGATCCCCAGGTACGCCCAGCGCGGCGGGCCCAGAGTGAGCCCCAACCGGACCGGCAGGCTGAGCTTCCACGGCAACGGCGGGGCGGTGAGGAACACCGCCGTCTCGGCGGCCTCCCGGGTCATCCGCAACTGGGGCCGTACGGACTGGTAGTAATCCGCGACCTCGGCGGCGCTGCCCGGGACGGTGGCCGGGTCCAGGCCGACCAGAGCGGCGGCGCGGCGTTGCTCGGTGTAGTAGCCGTCCACCTCGGCGTCGCTCAGCGGCAGCCCGGCACGTCGGGCCGTGCTCAGGAACGACTCGACCTCGGTCACGTGCACCCAGCGCAGCAGGTCCGGTTCGTCGATCCGGAACTCCTCACCGGTCAGCGTGTCGGTGGCCCGCAACCGGTCGTGCAGGCGGCGCAGCCGAGCCCCGGCGGCCTCCGCCTCGGTGGTGGTCCCGTAGACGGTGGTCGCCACGTAGGTGGCGGTGCGGACCAGCCGGCCCCAGGCGTCGGTGCGGTAGTTGCTGTTCTGCGCGACCCCGGCCATGGCCCGCGGGTGCAACGCCTGAAGGTAGAGCGAGCGCAGGCCGGCGACGATCAGGATCGGCTCCTCGTGCACCTTCCACGTGACCGAACCCGGACCGAACAGGCCGAGGTCATCGGAGTCCACCGCCCAAGAGTGCCACGGTCCAGCCGGCCCCGCCGGTCGCGTACGCCGGTGCCGCTCTGTCCGCGGTCAGACGTCGGCGGAGCGGCGGGCCCGGCAGCCTGGGCAGAGACCCCAGAAGGTCACTTCGGCCTCGTCCACCTCGAACCCGTGCGCGCCACTCGGCTCCAGGCACGGGGCGCTGCCCACCGCGCAGTCGACATCGGCGATCTCGCCGCAGCCCCGGCAGACCACGTGGTGGTGGTTGTCGCCCACGCGCGCCTCGTAGCGGGCGGGACTGCCGGCCGGCTCGATCCGCCGCGACAGCCCGGCCCGGGACAACGCGCCCAGCACGTCGTAGACCGCCTGGGTGGAGACCGAATCGAGGCGTTCGCGAACCCGCCGGGTGATCTCGTCGACCTCCAGATGGCCGCCGCCGGCCAGCACGTCGAGCACCGCGAGGCGTGGCCGCGTCACACGCAGGCCCCTCGACCGCAGCAGCTCCTCGGCACCGGACATTCGCCAATGACAGCACGACCGGTGCGCATCGACAACCGTCGCCCGCCCCGGGTGGCGACCGACACAACCAGGCAGGATCGGGAGTACGGCCCAGAGGAGTGAACCCGATCGACGCGGCGCGCGTGTGTTCGGTCGAGAGCCTGGGGACGATCGGCGGACCATAGGCTGAGCACCCCTGACCATGATCCACCTGGAGGGTTCGATGTTCGAGGAGATCCTGGGTCTGCCGGTACACGTCCTGGTGGTCCACGCGGTCGTCGTGTTCGTGCCGCTGCTGGCGGTGCTGGCCATCGCGTACGTGGGGCTCCCGCGCTGGCGGCACCGGCTCGACTGGGCCCTGGGCCTCCTCGCCGTGGCCGCGCCGGTGACCGCCTACGTCGCGGTCAGGTCGGGTGAGGCGCTCACCGACGCGCTGGTGGCCCGGGGCTTCCAGGGGCCGATCCTCGATCAGATCTTCGAGCACTCCCGCTACGGCGACATCCTGTTCCGCATCGTGCTGCCGCTCGGGATCGTGGCCGTCCTGCTGCTCGTGGCGACCAGTGGACACCCCCGGGTGCCGCAGTTGCCCGCGCTGGTCACCCCGGTGCTGGCGGTAGCGGCCGTGGCGCTCGCCATCGCCGCCCTGATCTACGTCTACCTGACCGGACACTCCGGCGCCGAGACGGTCTGGGGCACCACCCTCTAAGAGATCTTGGACAGTTTCCGTTCCGTGCTAACGGAAACTGTCCAAGATCTCCTGAGGGGGCAGCTGCGAGATGGAATCTGGTCTGTGCCCTCTGGTCTGTGGCCGCTGAGTCGCGGCCCTGCTGGGTGTGGCTGTCGGGCTGCTGCCCGGGGGGTGGGCATCAGAAGATGACTCGCGAGCAGAGCAGGCAGAGCAGAACCAGCAGCACCACGCCGGCCGCCGCGCCGAAACCGTAGGTGACCCGCTGCGAGCGCTGCTCGGCCGCGTCCAGGCCGACCATGTCCTGCGGGGGCAGTTGCCGCGGCGGCGCCGGCTGGAGATGTACGGGCGGACGCCAACCCGCCGGCGGCGGCACGCTGGGCGGCGGGCCGGCGTACCCGCTGGGCGGGTGCCCTGTCGGTTTTGCGCTGGTGGGCTCGGTCGGTGGGTGGCCGGCGTGCCCGCTGGTCGTGCGTTCGGTCGACGTTGCGCTGGTGGGCTCGGGCGGTGGTGGGGTACTGGGCCGGCTGGGCGGGTGCGCTGTCGACGTTGCGCTGGTGGGCCCGGTCGGTGGTGTGGTCGCTGGCGCGGCCGGCGGTTGGTCCGCCACTGCGTCGTCACCGGTGTCAGGCCGTCGCCAGTAGTCGTCCGGGGTGCTGCCACCGCTGGGGGTCGTCACGCCGTCCGACGCTACCAACGCCACCGGCGGCCCGGTCGTTTCTGGGCGGCGTGCCACGGTTGTCGGTCTGGCCGTTTCCTGCCGGCGTGCCACGGTCGGCGGCCCGGTCCGTCGTCGTCGGCTGCGCTAGTCTTGCCGCTCGTGAGCACCGAAGACCCCGGCACGCACGGCGTACGTGGAGACGATGACCGCGCCGTCGACCTGAGCGAAGACTTCGTGGTGCTGCCCGAGCAGACCTCTGACGACACCGACCGTGGTTGGGGCGAGCGGTCGGGCGGCAACGACGACTGGCTGCTCGCCGAGCGCCCCCCGCACTGGGACTGACCTCGGCGGCTCCACCAGGTCCCCACCACGTTGGGGTCCGGCAGCCGACCGTGGGCGACAGCAGGTCGGTCGGCAGCCGACCGTGGGTGATAGCAGGTCGGTGCTTTACCTGGGGGTGTCCGGAGCGCCTTTTCTGATGTCGGCCGATGGGCCCTCGTCGACCTGCCGGGCCGTGTGGTCTGCCGTGGTTGGCGCCTCGGAGGGCACGGCGGTCGGCGGGCATTCGGCCGGGGTGTGCAGGACTGCGGCGGCCAGGCCGAGCAGCGCGGCGACCAGACCGGCCCGGAGCAGGGTGCGCCCGCCGGGCAGAGTGAGCTGGCGTAGCGGGCGCAACGCCCGCGCGGAATCCGGACCGACCATCGCCTCTGCCGCCTCCCGTCCCCGAGCGCCGCAGTGGCACCCATGGACGGCAGGCTAGGCAGTTCCCCGCCACCTCGGCCGACCCTCGGCGGACGCCTGTGGACAACCGCCCGGCCTGTGGACAACGCCCATTCGTCGGCTTGATCTGCTACGGCAACGCCTTGATCGACTCGGGGTCAAGGAAGGCGGGCTATCCGCGCGGCGAGGACAGGCCGGTTTCCTGAAACCCGAGTGGATCAAGGTCGGCCGAGTGGATCAGGGGTCGCCCGGGTTGTTGAAGGCCCGGCCACACCGGTCGGGCCTTCGACGATCAGGATGCGGAGCTGGTCGCCGCGGCCTTGCCGCCGCTCGATCCACCCGAGGACGACCCGGAGGACGACCCCGCGGATGACGATGAGCCTGAGGACGACCCGGACGAGGACGACGAGGACGAAGAAGACGACGAGGTCGACGAGCTGTCACCGGAGGACGACTCGGACTTCGCCGGCTTGCTGGCCGTGCCGCCGGCCGTCGTCTCGGAGCCGGACGCCCGGGAGTCGGTGCGGTAGAAGCCCGAACCCTTGAAGACGATGCCGACCGAGTTGAAGACCTTGCGCAGCCGCCCCTGACACGCCGGGCACTCGGTCAGCGGCTCGTCAGAGAAGGACTGCACCGCCTCAAGCTGGTGACCGCACGTGGTGCAGGCGTACTGGTACGTGGGCACGTTCTCCTCCGGATCTGGGCTCAGCCAGTTGGCACTCGACGTATTCGAGTGCCAATGGTGCGTCATTCGCCCCGGGTTCGTCCAGCGGACGTGTGGGGCGCGACACCCTGCGCCGCACCCGGGCCGCCGTCAAGCGTACGCACCCCGTCGGCGGGGGTGACGACCGCGCGCACCCGACGGTCGTGTGGCTCCACCGGCAGCGCCTCGACCAGCTCACCGTCGTGCAGGGGCACCACCGTCAGGGCTGCCTCGGGTACCCGGGCCAGCGCCCGGTCGTACGAGCCGCCGCCGCGCCCGAGCCGCCGACCGTGGCGGTCGACCGCGAGAGCCGGTACGACCACCAGCTCCGCGTGCGCCACGGCGGCCACCCCGAGACGGGCACCGGCTGGTTCTCGGATACCCCGCCCCGCCGCGATCAAGGCAGCCGGCCCGGTATACGCCGCCCAGTCCAGATCCAGGTCGTCGAGGAGCACCGGCAGCAGCAACTCGGCCTCCGCCGGCAGGGCCGCCCGCAGAACCTCGGGCAGGTCGGCGCCGCCCGGTTCGGAGCCGACCGGCACGTACGCCGTCATCCGGTTCGGGCGCAGCCGGCGTACCAGAGCGACCAGCTCGGCCTGCACGCGCCCGGCGGCGGCCGCCCGGGTCGCGGCGGGCAGTGACCGGCGGCGAGCGAGCAGCTCAACGCGGGTGTCCCGCTTCGTCACCCGGGTCACTTCCGCTTCATCAGAAAATTCCGGCACGCAACACTCCTGACGCAACGCCTCTCCCGCGGTTGCACTGTGTCAGCATCGCAAGCAACGGAGGCGGAACTTCCGGGGGGACCGAGTGACGCTACGCGGGCGGTTGACGGCAGCCTTCCTCGTGGTGGTGCTCGGGCCGGTCCTGCTCGGCGCGCTCTTCGTCGCCTCCACCGTCGCGGCGGTCGACCGTAGCCGCTCCACCGACCGACTGGCTGTGGCGGCGTCCGCCGTGCGTACCTCGGTCGACGCGCTCTGCCAGCAGCTACGCGCCACCGCCGACGCGGTGGCGCTCAGCGCCGATCCGCCGGTCGCCGCCACGCAACTGGTCGGCCGGGGCCTGGCCGCCGCGGTGCTGATCACCGACGTGGCCGGCCGGGTCAGCTACGTCTCACCCGGTGCGCCGTCGACCCCGTGGCAGGACTGCGCCGGCTCGACCGACGGCACGAACGGGGGTTCGACCGACGGTTCGACAAGCCCGGTCCGTGCGCTGGCCGCCCAGGTCGACCTGCACAATCGCGCTGGCGCCCCGCTGGGCACGGTGACCGCCGCGCAACTGGTCGACCCGGCCTTCGTGGCCCGGCTGGCCGCGGTGACCGGGGTGGCGGTCACCCTGCTCGACAGTGGGGCGAGCGCCGCGGGGGTCACCCACACGACCGAGTCCCGTGACGTACGCGACGCGGTGCTGGCCGCCGCCGTCGCGGTCCGGGGCGAGCAGGTCACCGAGACCAACGAGGGCCGGTACGTGCGCCGGCTCCGACCCTCCGACCGGCAGCCGCTGCCGTTGGTGCTCTCCGTGCCCAGTGAACGGCCACCGGGTCTGCACGCCACGCTGGCCGGGGTGGTGGTGCTGGCCGGGCTGCTCGCCGTGCTGACCGCTTGGCGGCTCGCCCGGGTGACCACCCGGCCGCTGGCCGAGTTGGCCGGCGCGGTCGACCGGGTGGCCCAGGGCGACCTGACCGCCCGGGTGCCGGTGCGCAGTCGCGACGAGTTGGGGCGGTTGGCCGCCGCGTTCAACCGGATGACCCGGGAGACCGGCTCCTACGTCGCCGCGTTGACAAGCAACCGCGACCAGCTGCGCGGTCACCTCGCGGTGCTCGGCGACACCCTGGCCAGCACCCACGACCTGCAACGCATCCTGCGGGTGATCCTGCGTAGCGCCATCGGGGCCACCGGCGCGCGGGCCGGCGCCGTGCTGCTGGTGGAGACCGGCGGGGTGCTCGTCGCGCAGTGCACCGAGGGGTTGGACGGGCGTTGGCCGGCCGAGGAGGCGGACGGGCCGCAGACGCTCCGGGTGCCGGTCGGCGTCGGGGTGGTCGGCGAGGTCGCCGCCACCGGGGAACCGCAGCGCGGCAGGGCGGAGCCGACCGAGGCGCCAACGGGTGAGCCGCGCTGCCGCACCTACGTCGCGGTTCCGTTCGCCGCCCCCGGCGGCACCACCACCGCCACCCTCGGCCCACCCTCGGGGTCGGCCGACGAGGCCGGCGCGGCGGCCGCGCTCGGCGTGCTGGCCCTCTACGACCGGCTGGGCGCCGACGAGTTCGACGACGACGACCTGGCCACCCTGCGCACCTTCGCCGGGCACGCGGCGGTGGCGGTGGACAACGTCCGGGTGCACGAGGAGGCGCAGCGGCTCTCCCTCACCGACCCGCTCACCGGGCTGTGGAACTACCGCTACCTGCGTGAGTCGATCCGGCGGGAGGTGGAACGGGCCAGCCGTTTCGGGCGGATGCTCAGCGTCCTCGCGTTGGACCTGGACCGGTTCAAGAACGTCAACGACACGTACGGGCACGCCGCTGGGGACACCGTGCTGGCCGAGTTCGCCCGGCGGGTGCGTGCGGAGATCCGTGAGGTCGACCTGGCCTTCCGCCAGGGTGGTGAGGAGTTCGTGCTGCTGCTGCCGGAGACCGACGCGCGGGGCGCGGCGATCGTGGCCGAGCGGCTCGGCGCGGCGGTACGCGACACGCCCATCGCCGTCGAGGCGTACGCCGGGCCGGTCCTGGTGACCGTGTCGGTGGGCATCGCCGTCTTCCCGGACCACGGCAGCACCGGGCGGGAGGTGCTGGAGGCCGCCGACGACGCGCTCTACGCGGCCAAGGCGGCGGGCCGTGACACGTACCGGGTCGCCGAGGTGCGCTCGGATCTGCCGACCCGGGAGATCCCGGTGCTCGCCTGTGCGGTCAGCCCACCCGACGGGCTGCCGCGCGCCGGCCAGCCGGTGCAGGCCATCCGGGAGCCGGGCGGATCCGCCCGGTCCGACCCTGCTGTGGGCGTACCGGAATCGTCGCTGGCGGGCCCGGCGCAGGCCCGCCCGGACACCGCCGACGACACCGCGGACAGCGCGGCGGGCGGGGCGCGGGCCGGCCCGGACGCGGCACGGCCGGGGTCAGGTGGCGGCGCGTCTTCTGGGCCACACCCGCCGCGGCAGAGCCGTGGCCGATAGTCTCGCGGCATGTCGGAGCACTCAGCGAACCCCTCATCAACGGTCGCCGCAACTGGCCGTCCCCTGGCGGTCAAGGCCGTCATCCCGGCCGCCGGACTGGCCACCCGGTTCCTGCCGGCCACCAAGGCGGTGCCCAAGGAACTGCTGCCGGTGGTGGATCGGCCGGTATTGCAGTACATCGTCGAGGAGGCCACGCAGGCCGGCATCGGCGACGTGTTGCTGATCACCGGTCGGGGTAAGACGTCGATGGTGGACCACTTCGACCGTCGCCCGGACCTGGAGGCCAGGTTGGAGGAGAAGGGCGACTCCGAGCGGTTGGCCGCCGTGCGTCGGCCCAGCGAGCTGGCCGAGATCTACACCGTGCGGCAGCCCGAGCAGCTCGGGCTCGGCCACGCCGTCGGGTACGCCGAGTCGCACGTCGGCGACCAGCCCTTCGCGGTGCTGCTCGGCGACGAGTTCGTCAAGCTGTCGGAGCCGCTGCTGCCGGCGATGCTGGAGTTGCAGGCCCGCACCGGCGGTGTGGTGCTCGCCTTCTTCGAGGTCGACCCGGCCGAGACCAAGCGGTACGGGATCGCGTCCGTCGAGCCGGCCGAGGCCGACCTGACCGACATCGGCGAGGTCGTCAAGGTGACCGGCATGGTGGAGAAGCCGCAGCCGGAGGACGCCCCGAGCAACCTCGCGGTGCTCGGCCGCTACGTGTTGCCGGGCAAGATCTTCGACGCGATCCGGCGGACCAAGCCGGGCAGCGGCGGCGAGATCCAGCTGACCGACGCGATGGAGCTGCTGCGCACCGAGGGCACCCCGGTGCACGCGATCGTCTACCGGGGCACCCGCTACGACACCGGCATGCCGCTGGGGTACCTCCAGACGGTGGTGCAGATCGCCGCCGAGCGCGACGACCTCGGCACCGAGTTCCGGGCCTGGCTGGCCGACTTCGTGAAGGCCGACGCGGCAGGCGGATCTGGTACATGACCGCGACGGCCGACGCCGAGGCGGCCGCGAACGAGTTGACGCCGCTCGCCGACTACCTGGGCAGCGTGCTGCGCAGGTTGCGCGCGCTGCCGCCACTCGACCTCGACCTCACCCAGGCGCACGGCAACGTCCTCGCCGAGGACGTCGTCGCGCCGCACGCCTTCCCGGCCTTCGACCAGGCGGCCGTGGACGGCTACGCCGCGCGCTGGGAGGACATTTCCGGAGGGGGCCGGGGGCCCAGCTACATCCCGGCCCCCTCCGGCACGCGCGGCGGTCGCACCATCCGGCTGAACGTGGTCGGCGATCTCGGTGCCGCGAGCTGGCGGCCGGTCCGGCTCACCCCGGGCTCGTGCTTCTCGGTGGCCG
The DNA here is from genome assembly GCF_040607895.1 of Micromonospora sp. NPDC005220. Classification (NCBI taxonomy): domain Bacteria; kingdom Bacillati; phylum Actinomycetota; class Actinomycetes; order Micromonosporales; family Micromonosporaceae; genus Micromonospora; species Micromonospora sp. NPDC005220. The sequence continues at coordinate 16,148 of NZ_JBEXHP010000010.1, read as the reverse complement.
CCGGGGCGCCGCTGCCGGTCGCCGCCGACGTGGTGGTCCCGGTGGAGTGGACCGACCAGGGCATGGCCGCCGTGGAGATCTTCCGCACCCCCAAACGGGGGTACGGGGTACGCCGCGCCGGTGAGGAGCTGCCCGCCGGGGCGCTGCTCGCCCGGGCCGGCACGTACGTGTCCCCGGCCCTGGTCGCGGTCTTCGCGGCGACCGGCATCGGGCACGTGGTGGTCCGGCCCAGTCCACGGGTGGTGATCGTGGCGACCGGTGACGAACTCGTCGACGTGGGCCGGGGCAGTCAGCCCGGCCAGGTGGTGGACGCGAACTCGCACGCACTGACCGCCGCCGCGGCCGAGGTGGGGGCACTCGCGTACCGGGTGGGCATCTGCGACGACGACCCGGAGGGGCTGCGCGGGCTGCTGGAGGACCAGACGCTGCGCGCCGACCTGATCATCACCACCGGGGGCACCGGCACCGGCCCCGGCGACATGGTGCGCCGGATCCTCTCCCGCCGCGAGGGCGGGCGCGCCGGGCCGGTCACGTTCACCGACGTGGCGCTCTACCCCGGCACCGCGCTCGGCTTCGGCACGGTCGGCGCCGAGGAGGTGCCGGTGGTCTGCCTGCCCGGCGACCCGGGCGCCGCGTTGATCGGCTTCGAGGTGCTGGCCCGCCCGGCCATTCAACTGCTCGCCGGCGCTGAGCCGGTGTTCCGCCCCAGCGTGCGGGCGCACCTGCTGGAGACCGTGTCGTCCCCGGCGGGGCTGCGCGAGTTCCGTCCCGCCCACGTCGCCGAGCGGCGCGGGGGCGGATACACGGTCCAGCCGCTCAGCGGCGGGCCGTTCACCCTCTCCGGACTGGCCGAGGCCAACGGGCTGCTGGTGCTCGGCGAGCGGGTCACCACCGCCGCGGCTGGCTCCACCGTGGACGTCCTGCTGCTGGACCGCCGCCGGTGACGTGTCCCGGCCGGTCCGCTCGCGACCCGCGCCGGGTTGCCGTCGGACAAGTGCGGTGAACGCGGCGGGGCCACTTGCGCGCGACACGGTCCCGCGCGGGAGACTGTGCGGGTGAGTCTCTTCGGACCCGCGCGGTCACCGGGCTGGCCGGTGGAGCTGGCCGACGGCCCGGTGCTGCTGCGACCGTACCGGCGCTCCGACGCGGCCGCGTGGTCGGAGGTACGGCGGGCCAACCGCGCCTGGTTGGCACCCTGGGAGTCGTCACTGCCCGGCGGTTGGGACGAGATGAACTCGCCGGCTGCGTTCCGTTGGGTGCACCGTGACCAGCGCCGCTCGGCCCGGGAGGGTGAGGGCATGCCGTTCGCGGTCTGCCTGCGCGAGGCCGACCGGGACCGGCTGGTCGGGCACATCAACGTGGGCAGCATCGTGCGGCGGGCGCTCTGCTCCGGCTACGTCGGCTACTGGGTGGACGCACGGGTCGCCGGCCGAGGCGTGATCCCGACCGCGCTCGCGCTCGCCGTGGACCACGCGTTCGGTCCGGGTGGGCTGCACCGGGTGGAGGTCAACATCCGTCCGGAGAACCGGCCGTCCCGGCGGGTGGTGGAGAAGTTGGGCTTCCGCGAGGAGTCGTACCACGTGCGCTACATGCACATCGACGGCGCGTGGCGGGACCACATCGGGTACGCGATGACGAGTGAGGAGATCGCTGCCGAGGGTGGCCTGCTGGCCCGCTGGCACCGGGTACGCGCCGCCGCTCGGTGAGCCGTCCCACGGACGGGATCGGCGCGGCGCGGTGGCATCCCGGTCGGTGCGCCGTAACCTCAAGTAACTGCAAGCTGCGGCAAGCGCTCCCCAGCCGGACGATCCACGCGCCCAGGCGCGATTGATGGAAGATCCTGCGGTCGGAGAGCGGGTGCTTCGAATTCGGTGACGGGAGGGGTGAGGGTGCCGACCTCGGTGCTCCTCGCCGTCCTCGCCGCCGCCGGCCTGCTCGCCCTGGCCCCGGCGCTGGTTCGCCGGTACGACGCCACCGAGCGGCTGGTGGCGGAGCGGGCGCAGTCGACGGCGCGGGTGCTCCAGCGCCGCCGACGGCGCCGCACTGTGCCGGGACGGCGCCCCGTCCACCCTCCGCGCTCACTGGTCGTCACCCTCAGCCAGGATGCGGCTACCGGTGCGTTGAGCGCGCCGGTCTCCGCACCCCCGGCCGCCCGCCGCTCCGGTCGACTGCGCGCCGTGCCTCCCGCACCGAAGCGGTCCCGTCGCCGCCCGCCACCGCGCCGGCAGCACACCCCCGCCGTCTACCGGCGTCGCCGGGTGCTCGCCGCCCTGCTGCTCCTCAACGTCGTCGAACTGATCGGCGTGCTCTTCGTCAGCCCCGGCTTCTGGGTCGGCTTCGGGGTCACCTTCCTGCTCCTCGCCATGTACGTCGTCCACCTGCGCGGTCGGGCCCTCGCCGGGCGTCGCCGCCGCCGCACCCGAGCCCGGGAGGCCGCCTGGTTGGCCGCCCGGCAGGCCGAGGTGCGCCGGGAGCAGGCCCGCCGGGCCACGGCTCGCCGGGAGGCGCAGCGTCGCCTGGCCGCCCAGCGCGAGGGGGTACGCCGAGCCGCCATGGGCCTGGACCGGCCGGGAGACCTGCCGGCGGCGGTCAACGGTGGATCGGTCTCGTACCGGCGGTCGGGTGGCCTCCGCGGCCGCCCCTACGAGGCCGGCCGAGGCGCCTGACGCGCTCCCGGTCCTGGCCCGCGCCGCCGGTCCTGGCCCGCGCCGCCGGTCCTGGCCCGCGCCGCCGGTCCTTGCCCGAGTTGGCCGGGTTGATCGACTCGGGTTTCTGGGAGTCGGGGTGTCGCGGCGTCCGGGACGGCGCGATTTTCGGGAACCCGAGTCGATCTTCGGGTGGGGCGGAGCGCCGGGCAGGGGGCGGATTCGCGGTGCGGGGCGCCGACCTGTTAGCCTTGCTGCCGGCCCGCCCGGTGTAAGCCGGGTGGGACCGAAGCCGGTTCGCCGGCGGGGGGCTGTGGCGCAGACTGGTAGCGCACCTCGTTCGCATCGAGGGGGTCAGGGGTTCAAATCCCCTCAGCTCCACCAAGAAACAGCAGGTCAAGGGCGGGTTTCCGGATGACGGGGAACTCGCCCTTTGATCGTTTGACCGTCGTTTGACCGCCGGACGGAGCCCCAGACCGCGGCACAGGGGCGGCAGAACTCGAGCCGAACGGCTGAGTTCGACGGAGTCGGTGGCCCCAAGCGTGAGGTTACGCAGCGGTCGAGTGCCCCCACGATGTGCGTCACCGTGCGGCTCATAGCTCCGGCCCGTCAACTCTGACGGGCGCTGTGCGTCCATAAGACGTGGTTCGCTGGATGCTGAAGTAATTGCTAGCTACAGGTGCGTCCCGGTTGTGAGAGAACTTGACCGCTAGCATTCCTGGCGTTGAATCGCTGACGCCAGCACCGATCCGCGGCGCATCGATCCACCGGCACGTAAAGAACCTCTGGCGGATTATCGAACCGGACCTGGACGTCCGCGAAACCGGTCGCTACCTCCTGCTGGCTGGCACGGGCCACAGGGTCCGCAAGACCACCCGTCCGACGACGGCCGTCGTCGGCTTGTCCGTGACGTTCAGCAACATCAGAGTGCTCACCGCCAGTTGACCAAGACTGCGGCAAGTCAGTGCGGCCGAGCCCTGTGGTGGTCCGACGATGTTCCTCGCCGATCAGTGTGCCGCCGCATATCGAACGCCACAGGCCCGCGAACCGAACATCGCCGAGCCGCAGATCGAAAGCAGACCTGCCCGCAGATCGTAACCCCGCCGGTTATCATGACTCGTGCCCACACCGCACTTGATACCCCGCCACGCCGCCGCGCAGGTCGACGCAGCACTCGCTGACACCCGCGTCGTGCTGATCAGCGGAGCACGCCAAGCAGGCAAGAGCACCCTGGTTCGCATCGTCGCGGGCGACCGGCTCGCCGAGCGCCGCGATCTCGACCGGGCGCAGGACCGGGCTGCGGCGATCGCTGACCCGGTTGGTTTCGTGGACTCCGCCGAACTGCTGGTGATCGACGAGATCCAGCGCGCTCCGGAATTGCTGCTGGCCATCAAGGCGGCCGTCGACGAGGACGTTCGTCCCGGCCGCTATCTGCTCACCGGCTCATCGCGGCTGTTCGGCATGGTGGCTGCCCCGGACGCGCTGCCCGGCCGGATGGAAACCGTCGAGCTCTGGCCGTTCTCACAAGGTGAACTCGACGGTGAGCCGGACGGATTCGTCGACGCGGTCTTCGCGCTCGGCCCCGAACTGCGACACGAGTCGGACGTGACCCGCGCCGACTACGCGGCCAGGATCGTGCGAGGCGGCCTGCCCGAGGCCACGAACCGCGTCGACCCACGGCGCCGCCAACGGTTCTTTGACGCGTATGTCCAAGCGCTCATCGATCGCGATGTGCGACAACTGTCCGACATCCAGCACAAGGGCGAGCTGCGCAAGCTGGTGCGCCTACTCGCCGCCAGATCCGCGACCATCATCGCCGCCAACGCCCTCGAATCCGCCCTCGGACTGAGCCGCCCGACGATCGCACGATACTTCCAGGCACTGGAAGAGATCTTCCTCATCAAGCGGATCCCCGGTTGGTCCCGAAATCTTGGCACCCGTTCAACTGCCGCGCCGAAACTGATCTTTGTCGACTCGGGTATCGCCGCCAACGAGATCGCGACCGACGCCCGCGCACTGCTCCGGCCGGGCGCATCGTTCGGCGCATTGCTCGAATCATTTGTCTTGTCCGAGCTGTCCCGCCAGCTCACCTGGTCGGAGCAGTCTGCCGACCTCTCTCACTACCGCGACCAGAGTAGGTACGAGGTCGACGCGGTGCTCGAGAACAGATCCGGGCATGTGGTCGGGATTGAGGTCAAGGCAGCCACAACCGTTGGATCCGACGATTTCCGCGGATTACGCCGACTCGCCGACCGCCTCGGCGACGACTTCATCGCCGGCATCGTCCTCTACACCGGGACCTCGACACTGCCGTTTGGCGACAGGCTCCGCGCAATGCCGGTCAGTGCCGTGTGGCAGGTTGCCGGCCCACGGACAGGCTGACCGGGGCGCTCGCCTCCGGCGGCGACGGCACCAGTGCGAGCATCCGCGCCGGGTCGGGGTCCGCCGTCCGCTTGTCCGTGGCGGCCCACGTGCAGCCCGTCATCGGCTTCGGGCACCGAGCCCGGCCCTGATCTTCTGCTCCGAAATCCCTGAGTTCTCGTCCAGCAGCGCCACCTCTTCGCGGTAGGTCTTCAACGACCCATACGTCGCGTCCCACTGCTCACGCTCCATGATCAGCTCCGCCGCCCGTTCCCGGCGGTTCTCGTGGGTGATCCACTCCTTGCCTTCGGCAGCGATGCCCTCCAGGACATGCAGGGTGCGCTCGAGGCCCGAGGCGTCGAGGGAGACCTGGGAGGCGATGCGGTCGTCGTCGCCGAGCTCCGGCATGCCTGGGGTCAGGGGTTCAAATCCCCTCAGCTCCACCCCTGAAAGAAGGCCGTCTCCCATGCCGGGAGACGGCCTTTTTGGATCTTGTGCTGCGGGCAGACGCGGCTGTTCCCGCGGTCGCGAGGTCAGCTCCACTGCAGCCTGGTGAGTTCGGCCCGAAGCTGTTTCAGGCTGAGAGTCTCGCCTTCGGGGGGCGTCAGCCTCAGCGCGTACGTCGTGTCCCCGACCTGCCACTGCACCTGCCAGGAGGTGCCGGTGCCGGTGATGGTGCCTTCGCGTGAGCCGATGGAGACGGTGCCGACGGCTGACGGACGCTCCCCTCCGACTGCGCGGCCACCGCTCGCCGAGAGCGTGGAGCCGTTCGGGCCGTTGTACCCCTGACACCAGCCCTCATCGCAGTGACTCGGATGCGGACTCCACCTCCTGTCGGAGGCCAGATCCGGCAGTTCGCGGTCGGAGAAGGTCGGTGGTGGCAGTGCACTGGCGGCGTCGCGGAGCATCCGACCGCCGAGGGGCTGCTGAAGTGAGACGACGACGGGCACCCGCTGGCCAGTGGTCGCAGTGCAGTCCGGAGCCTCGATGATGCGACCGCTCACCGCGATGACGACCGAGGTGGCGGTCTGCTCGGTGATCGTGGCCTGCGGCTGATCGAGTCCTTGCAGGGCCGGTCGCCCGGGGTGGCGTACACGGTGATGGTGGTGTCGTCACGGGCGACCATCGCGGCGTTCCACTCGATGGCCGGCACCGCGGGCGGTGCCGTGGTGGCGTTCGCGAGCTGCGTCGTGGCCCGGCTTGGCGTGCGGCGGTTGAGCACGATGCCGCCGACGAGCGCGAGGGCGACCAGTACGCACGCCGCTGCGGCGCCGAAGCGACGGTAGCGGTTGACGCGATTCTCGGTGCCGCCCTCCGGTACGAGCCGGTCGTCCCTCTGCACAGCTGCTGACCCCCGAGATCGCCTGGATCCGGATCGTACTGAACACCCGGTGCTTCCGGCGCCCCTAGACGATCTATTTCAAGGGACCTGACCGCCGACGTCCGTCGGTCGGGGACGTGTCGCGGCGAGTTGACCTCCGGCTGCGACAGGCACCAGACGCTCCCATGCGGCACGACCCGCGGGCCGTTCCACCCGCCATCGCTGGCAATCTTGGACACTTTCCGTTAGCAGCTAACGGAAAGTGTCCAAGATCTACCCGGTCAACCGCCTCGGACGGCGTCGCCGGCACGGTCTTCGACCATCAGACGCACCACCACCTCCGCTCACCGAAACCTCGGAATAGATCGTCTAGGAGAAGGGTTCGGCAGGTCCCAGGTGATCCGGGCGCCACCCTGCTCACGTCGACCGCTCGCGGCGGACGCGCCCGTGCCGCCCGCCGGTGTCCGCCAGGCCGTCCGGAGGCTCGTCACCTGCTCGGTACGGAGATCCTTGGCGAAGAGGACGCGGTACACCCGCCGTACAGCTCGCAACGGGTCGATTGTCACCAGCACAACCTGAGTGAAGAAGAACGGTTAGCATCCGGACCTCTACGTGAGGAGCCCAGATGACTTCGGTGGCCCAGACCCGGTTCGGCATCGTCGGCAGTGGTTGGCGAGGCGAGTTCTTCCTTCGCCTGGCCCGGCTGCTGCCGGAGCGCTTCCGGGTGACCGGGGTGGTGACGCGTACCGAATCGCGGGGAGCTGCCGTGACGGCCGAGTGGGGCGTACGGACCTTCCGCACGACGGCGGAGTTGCTCGCCCACGAACGGCCGGACTTCGTCATCGTGTCGGTGCCGTGGTCGGTGACACCCGACGCGACCCGGGAGCTGGTCGCGGCCGGCGTACCGGTACTCGCGGAGACGCCGCCCGCCCCCGACCTGGCGGGGCTGCGCGCGCTCTGGGCCGACGTCGGAGACAGCGGCCTGGTGCAGGTCGCCGAACAGTACCTGCTGATGCCCGGGCACGCGGCCCGGCTGGCGCTGGTCCGCGCCGGGGTGCTCGGCGAACCAACCTCGGTCCAGATCTCCTCGACCCACCTGTACCACGCGGTCTCGCTGATCCGTGGCCTGCTCGGCGTCGGGCAGGAGAGCGCCGAGGTGAGCGCCCGCACCTTCGTCGCGCCGCTGGCCAACCCGCTCTCGCCCGCCGGCTGGAGCGGCGACGACACCCCGCAGCAGCTCACCACCACCCTCGCGACCATCGACTTCGGTGGGCGGATGGGGTTGTACGACTTCACCGACAACCAGTGGTGGAACCCGCTGCGTACCCGCCGGTTGGTGGTGCGGGGCTCGCGCGGTGAGCTGGTGGACGACCGGGTCGTCCGGTTGATCGACCCGACCACGCCGGTGGAGTCTCGCCTACTGCGTCGCCAGACGGGCCTCGACCTCAACCTGGAGGGGCTCGACCTGAAGCACATCAGCTTCGACGGCGACGTGGTCTATCGCAATCCGTTCGTCGGCAGCGGGATGTCCGACGACGACATCGCGGTGGCCGACATCGTCGCCCGCGCCGGGGCGTGGGCGCGGGAGGAGGGCCCGGCTCCGTACTCCCTCGCCGAAGCCTGCCAGGACCACCTGATCAGCCTCGCCATCGAAGAATCGGCCCGCACCGGCCAGCCGGTGGTCACCGCCGAGGAGGCGTGGGCACGGTAGGCCCAGCCGAACGCGGGGCTGGCCGGTTGGGCCGACCCCGCGCCCGGAACGTTCACGGTTTCCAGGAACCGGCGGTCTCGAACTGGTCCTGGTACTCCAACGCGCCCGAGGTGTCGTGCACGTCGAACACCACGCTGCCGGTGTGCCTGGTGCCGGCGGTCAGGTCGTCGCTGGCGGGCATCGGTTCGCCGCAGCCGGAGAGGGCCCCACCGATCGCGGTGGTCTTGGTGCCGTCGGCGGCGACCCACTGGAAGAAGAGCGGGTTCGTGGAGGCGATGCCCTTGGTGACGGCCACCGTCACGTCGGCGATCACGTACATGCCCTCGCCGGGCTTCAGCCCCTGGCGTTTGCAGGGTTTGGTGGCGCTGCTGAACTTCGTCACGGTGATCTCGACGGTGCCGGCCTCGCTGTTGACGATCAGGGTGTCGCCCGGCGACATGTCGCGGGTGTCGCCGTCCACCGGCGGCGGCGTCGACGGGGTGGCCCCTGCCTCGCTCACCGTGGTCGAGGCGTGATTGGCGCCGATGACGACCGCCACGATGCCGCCGGCGCAGGAGAGCAGGGCGAAGACGGCCACGGTGACCGCGACGACCACCGCGGACTTCTTGGAGCGGTCGGTCTGCACCGGTGGTGGCGCGATGATCGGGTAGCCCGGGCCACCGGGTGCCCGATATCCGCTGCCAGCGTTCGGGTACCCGCCGGCCGCCGGGTACGCAGCCCCCGAGAACGGCGGCTGCGGTGTCGTCGCGAACGTACGGGTCGGCGGCTGCGGGTTCGGTTGCTGGGGGTCCTGCGGCCCGGCGGAGGGCTGGGGGTGGGGGTGGCTCACCGTACTCCTTGACGCATCGGTACGTGCGGTGCGGGAACCCTTCGACGCTACCGTGGGTGGCGCAGTGCCCGATCGCCACGCCGGAGGGCTTCCACCATGGGGGAGGTTTCACTGCACTGGCCAGCATGGATGGTGGTGGGTCGATCACCGAGCGCCATTGTGGACAGGTATTCCGTTCGTTGCTGTGAGTAGCCATACGAGGTCAGCGCAGCGGAAGCGCGGCGGCGGTGCGGACCAGCCCGTCCGCGATCACGAAGCGACCGGTGATCGATGCCGGCGGGTCGTCGACCCCCGCCGCGTCCACCCGGGCCGGCGCGATCCGGGCGGTGAACGTGCCGGCGTCCGGATCAAGGTCGAGTCGGGCGTCGTGGAAGTCCAACCAGCCGCGGACGATCGGGTACCACACCTTGTAGACGGTCTCCTTCGCACTGAACAGCACAACCGGCCAGTAGGTGCCGCTGGGTAACCGCGCGCAGGCCTCCTCCTCCTCGGGCAGCAGCACGAGTCTGCGTACCCCCGGATTGACCTCGCGGTGCTGCTCGGCGTCCATCCCGACGGACCGGATGTCGGTGGTGTGCGCCGCGGCGGCGGCGCAGTAGCCGGCGGTGTGGGTGATGCTGCCGACCACCCCGGCCGGCCAGACCGGCGCGCGGTCGGCGGCGGCCGGCACGGCGGTCGGCGGCAGGCCGAGGTCGCGCAACGCCCTGCGGGCGCAGATCCTCCCCGCAGCGAAATCCCGCCGGCGGGTCCGCGCCGCCCGATCGCCGAGACATGCCTGCTCAGCGGGGAGCAACTCGCCCGTCCAATCCTCCGGCCCCGCGATGGCTACCGCGACCGTCGATGGCAGCAGGTCATGCATTCCGGTGACCTACTGGTCGGTAGGAACAGCGCATCGGGTCAACCGTCAACTTTCCGACTCCCACGACCGCCGAAAGTACCGCAAAGATGTATCACCGGAGGGACGCGCGGCGCCCTTCCTGATGGCTCCGGGGGGACCACCATCAATGCTGGACGGCACGGTAGCCGCCAGCCCCGTGGACATCTGGAAGGACGTGCGATGACCGATGGTGCGGAACGGCCGGGGGTGCGGGCTGACGAGCACGCCCCGAAGACCCCCTGCTGGAGCTGCGGCTCCTGCGGTGACGAGTGGCCATGCGCGACCAAGCGCGCCCAGCTGCTGGCGGAGTACGGGGGTGATCGCGCCATGCTCAGCGTCTATCTGGGCTCCTGCCTCGCCGCTGCCACCGAAGATCTGCGCGCCGCCCCGGTGATGTCGCTCCAGGACCGGTTCATCGGCTGGTTGCCGCGCGGCCCCCGGCGTAGCTGAGCCGCTGGTGGCCCCGCCGCCGGGCGGGGCCACCAGCGCGGGCGTTCAGCGACGTCGAGGCCGCCGGGTCACCGCGAAGCCGAACACGCCGGCGACCGCGGCGAGCGCGCCGCCGATGCCGGTCCAGACCCAGCGCGAGCCGAGATCCGGCAACCAGTCCGTGAGCGAGTCGCCCTCGTCGTCGGTCTCCGCGTCCACCGGGGGTACGGCGTTGAGCACCGTGCCGGCCTTGGTGTTCGGCACCAGCGGGGCGGCCAACTCGCCGTCGTCAGCCGAGGCGCCCCGGTCGGCGATGGTGCCGACCAGCAGGTCGACGTCGATCGGCGCGCCCAGATCCGGCTCCGGCAGGTCGATCACGGAGAGCCGGATGACGTACGTGCCGGGCAGTGGGTCGGCCGACCAGGGCTCCGCCCACGGCCGCACCTCGCGCAGCGTGCAGCCCAGCACCACGTTCGACGCCTTCGGGTCCACGGTCGGGGTCTGTGCTCCCGCCGTGCACGCCTGGCGTCGGCGTAGCCCGTCGAAGACGTCCACCGTCCAGGTGGAGGCCCCGCTGCGTCCCTTCGGGAAGGTCACGGTGGCGGTGATCTCGTGCACCTGGCCGGCCGTCGCCGGGAACGACCAGTAGAGGTGGTCGCCGATCGAGGCGTCCACCCGTACCGGTTGCCCGGCGGTGATCGGGGTGGCGGTGAGGAACGACGTGCCGGCACGGTTCACCGGCGTGGCACCCGGGGAGGGGGTCGGGGCGGCGACGGCCGCAGCGGGAAGCAGAGCGGCCCCGCCGGCGGCGAGCAGCGCCGCCATCGACCGGAACAGTGCGGTACGCATCAGTTCTCCCTCCAGGTGGCGACCCACCAGCGGGTGAGCAGGCCGGCGAGCAGACCGGTGACGAGCCCGGCGATGGTGAGCAGGGCGAGCAGCACCCAGCCCCGGCCGAGGTCCGGTCCGTCCGGCGCCGGTGCGGCGGCGACCACGTCGATGGTCAACTCCACCGGCATGCCCGGGGTCGCCGCGGTGCCGGGACGAGGGGCGAAGGAGTTGCTCACCACCAGGCAGACGGTGGTGGGCTCGACGACCGGCGTGGCGCCCTCCTCGGTCTCGGCGGCATCCTCGTCGTCGTCGGCGGTGGCCGACCAGCGCAGCCCGGCGGAGAGCACGTCGGCCCGTCCGCTGCCGGCGTCCGCGCCCCGGACCAGTTCCCGGCCGTCGGCGGCGGTGGCCCGCAGCAGCACCCCGTAGTCCCGGTTGACGGCTCGGTCCAACGCCATGCTCACCGAAGCCCGCAGCTCCTGCCCGGGGCGGATCGGCACCCGGTAGTAGCGGTGCTCGGAGAACGCCTCCCGGTCGGCGTAGACGCCGGGGGCGAGCAGGGGCGCCGAGTCGCAGGCGTTCGCGCCGCCGACCACGGTCGGCGCCCGGGTGTGCGTGTCGCCGGCCCGCTCGACGAGCTGTTTGATCCGGTCGGTCAGCTCCTCGGCGCTCTGCGCGGCGGTGTAGGTCCCGCCGGTCGCGCTGGCGATGCAGAGCAGTTGCCGGCGGACCTTCTCGTCGGGGGCCAGGCCGAGGGTGTCGACGATCAGGCTGGTGCCCTGGGCGGCCAGTTCCCGGGCCACCTCGCACGGGTCCGGCGGAGCGCAGGTGTCCTCGCCGTCGGTGATCAGCACGATCCGCCGGGTGGTGGCCCCGGTGCCCAGGTCCTGGGCGGCGGAGCGCAGCGCCAGCCCGACCGGCGTGAACCCGGTCGGCCGCAGTGTCGCCACCGCCGCCTTGGCGGCGGTCCGGTCCACCGGGCCGACCGGCACGATCTGCTGGGTGTCCTGGCAACCGACCTTCTTGTCCTTGCCGCGGTAGGTCGCGCCAAGCACCCGGATGCCGAGCTGTGTCTCCTCGGGTAGCGCGTCCACCACCTCGTTGAAGGCCTGCTGGGCGACCGCGATCCGGGTGCGTCCGTCGATGTCGGCGGCGCGCATCGACCCGCTGACGTCGAGCACCAGCTCGACCCGGGGCGGCTCGGGCGCCAGCTCCTCGTCGGCCTGCGCCGGGGTGGGCCCGGCCAGCGCGGTGGTCGCCAGCAGTCCGAGAAGGACCGCCGTCGATCGTCTGAAGTTGATCACGACCGCAGTGTAGTGAGATCCACTTTGGATGATCGTTTGGGTGGAGGGGTGCGGAACAGACGCCTACGGCGGGTCAGGGAGCATCTCTGCCGGCCGCGCCCGCGCTCTGGGTCCACGCCGGGTCACCCTCGGTCAACTGTGAGAGGGGCGGTGTCGGTTCGGCCAGCATCCGTCGGAAATCTGACCCAAGTTGACCCGTTGTGCCGGTGGTGCGCGGTGGTTAAGCTCTTCATGCGCGCCCCAATCGCCCGCTTCCCCCGTGGCAGGCGATCGGGGCGCGCGTCTTTGTGCAGAAGGGCCCGCACGCGCAAGCGTGCGGGCCCTTCTTCCGTCGCGCGGCGCGGCGCGGCGCCTGTCGATGCTTATATCCACCGACCGTCGAGCCACATCCGGGACAGCCAGTCCGAGTACGGAATCACCCGGCCGACGAAGATCGGATAGAAGTACGCGAAGCAGAGCGCCACCAGCAACACGTACGCCCCCGCCGCGATGCTGCCCACCAGCCGGCGTTCATAACTCGGGTCACCGGGCACCAGCGGTGTCACCGCACCCACCTCACCCCCGGCCGGCGCGATCAGCGCGCCCAGCACGTACACCACGGCCAGCACCAGGAACGGCACCGCCGGCGCGGCGTAGAACGAGAACATCGTCCGGCCGTCGAGGGCGAACCAGAACCACGGCAGCAGGCCGGCGGCCACGGTGAGCAGGATCGCGCCGGCCCGCCAGTCCCGACGGGCGACACCCAGCCAGACCAGCGCCACCAGGGCGGGCAGGAACGACCACCAGAGCAGCGGGGTGCCGAGCAGCAGAATCTCGGAGGCGCAGGTCGGCGCGCCGCAGACGCCGTTGCTGGCGTAGTGGAACGCCACCGGCCGGCCCAACAGCAACCACTGCCACGGCCACGACTGGTACTTGTGCGCGTCGTCGAGCTGGGCGTGGAAGCCGTACGCCGCGCGGTGGTACTCGAAGAGGTTGATCAGCGGGCCGATCACCGGGCGGTCGCTGAGCGGGGCGCTCGGGTAGGACGACGCGAGCCGGTAGTAACCGTCGTCGGTGATCAGCCAACCGGACCAGGTGGCGAGGTAGGTGCCGACCATCAGCACGCCAGCGAGCACCAGCCACGGCAGCTCGTCGACCAGGGTGTCCCGCCAGGGCCGGCGGACCCCCGCCGAGCGGCGGACGCCGACCTCCCAGAGGAGCACCAGCAGCGCGAAGGCCGGTACGAAGTACAGGGCGCTCCACTTCACCGCACAGGCGCAGCCGATCAGTACGCCGGCCGCCAGCCGCCACCACGGCCAGGTGCGCCAACCGGTCGCCGGCCGACCGGCACGGCCCGGCTGGCTCGGATCGAGCCCGTCGTCCAGAGCCCGTGCCCAGCGACGACGGCGGGCGTCCCGATCGAGCACCAGCGCGCCGAACGCGGCAAGTACGAAGAAGAGCAGGAAGATGTCGAGCAGGGCCGTCCGGGACAGCACCAGGTGGAAGCCGTCCAGGGCGAGCAGCAGGCCGGCCGCGCAGCCGAGCACCGTCGAGCGGAACATCCGCCGCCCGATGCGAACCAGCAGCAGCACCGACAGCGTGCCGATCACGGCCGCCGAGAATCGCCAGCCGAACTCCGGCGCGGTGGTCATCAGGTGCCCGGGGACGGAGACCTTGGAATCCGCGTCCTGGTAGCCGAAGGCCCACTCGCCGACGCCGATCAACCACTTGCCCAGCGGTGGGTGCACCACGTACGACGGGACGTTGTCCTTGTAGTTCCACTCCACGCCACGGGAGATCAGCCCGTAGGCGTCCTTGGCGTAGTACGTCTCGTCGAAGATCTTGCCCGTGGGGCTGGACAGCCCGACGAAGCGCAGGATCGCCGCGATGGCCACCACCACTGCCGTGGCCAGCCAGGAGAACCGGTCCACCTGGCTGTCGACGGTCGCGAACCGTCGCCGCAGCGCGGCGGACACCCCGCCACCCTCGGCGCTCGGTGCCGTCGGCTCCTGGGGGGCACTCGCCTCACCCGTCACCTGGATCATCTTGTCCGGATCGGCGCTCGGGCTCTGCGCTGTCGACGCACTCGTCACCCGGCGATCGTAGGCTGCCAAGGGGTCCGGTGGCGTCCGTCGTCCCTGATACCGGTATAGCCAGTCAATGAAGGAGACGATTCCGTGGGTGAAATGTCCGAAGTTGGGCGCCTGATTCTGCTCGGTGCTCCGCTCGGCAACCCCGCCGACGCCTCGGCCCGTCTCCGGGAGGTGCTGATCAGCGCCGACGTGGTCGCCGCCGAGGACACCCGCCGGCTCACCCGGCTGGCCCGCGATCTCGACCTCACCGTCGGCGGTCGAATCGTCTCCTACTTCGAGGGCAACGAGGAGCGGCGCACCCCCGAGCTGGTCGAGGCCATCCTCGCCGGGTACGTGGTGGCACTGGTCACCGACGGAGGGATGCCGAGCGTCTCCGACCCCGGCTACCGGCTGGTCCGGGCCACGTTGGATGTCGGAGCCCCGGTCACCGTCGCCCCCGGGCCGAGCGCGGTCACCACCGCACTGGCCGTCTCCGGGCTGCCGTGCGACCGGTTCTGCTTCGAAGGCTTCCTGCCCCGCACCCCCGGCGGCCGTCGATCCCGACTGCGCGCGCTCGCCGCCGAGGAGCGCACCCTGGTCTTCTTCGAGGCGCCGCACCGGATCGGGGCGACACTCACCGACCTGGCCGACACGTTCGGGGCGGACCGGCCGGCCGCGCTCTGCCGCGAACTCACCAAGACCTACGAGGAGGTGCTCCGCCGCCCCCTTGGCGAGCTGGCCCGGTGGGCCACCGAGGGAGACCCGCGCGGAGAGATCACCCTGGTGGTGGCCGGGGCTCCGGTGACCGCCGCCGAACGCCCCGACGACGACACCCTGCGCGCCGCCGTCGCCGAGCGGGAGGCCGCCGGCCGGTCCCGCCGGGACGCCATCACCGAGGTCGCCACCGAGTACGCCCTGCGCCGCCGGGACGTCTACACGATCGTGCACAGCTGACCGAGCTGGTCCGGCTCGCCGGACGGCGGCATCACCACGCCGCGACCAGGAAGCCGACGGTGATCAGCGTGGGGCCGGCGATGGCGGTGGCCACCGCCCAGCGGCGGTGCCGGCGACCGGGCAGCCGGGCCGATCCGGTCCACCGGATGATGCCGGTGGTGCAGGCCAGCACCACCAGCAGACCGGGCAGCCACCGCAGGTGCCGGCCCACTCCGACGTCCGCGTACGCGGTGCCGCTGTCCGGGCCGGTCATCCGCGCCGGCAGCGGGGTACCGACCGCGCTCCCTTCGACGGGCACGCCGCTGACCCGGACACCATGGGCGATGAACCGCCCGTCGGCGGCCGTGAAGATCCCCCGGCACCGCTGGGTGAGCCCGCCGCCGGAGCAGTTGTCGATCACCACAGTGCCCGTTCGGGCGTGCCCGACCGCGAGCCAGAACGGGCCGGCGCTGACCCAGGCGAAGAAGGCCGCGACCAGGCTCAGCACCACCAGCGCGGTGAGCCCGGGCAGCGGATCCGGCGGTCGGGGCGTGCGGCCGGGGGCTCGACGTCGGGCCAGCCGGAAGCCGCGAAACCGCTCCGCTGGCGGGTCCTTGCGGACCGGGGTGCCGTCCCAGTGCACCTGCTCGATCGGTGCCCAGAACGCGGCGCCGTCGTCGTCCAGGGTGTCGTCGGGCCGGCGGTCCCGCTGCTGTCGACCCTGCTGCCGGACCGGCACCCGCCGCGGCACCGCGTCCACCGGCGCGCCGGTGGTGGGCTCCACCTCGACGGGCTCCGGACCGGCAGGCGTCGAGCCGGCCGGCGGGCCCGACGACCCGGGTCGCGCCGGGCTGGG